>NZ_JAPJEE010000039.1:0-1221 GCF_030731885.1 Shewanella sp. ULN5 | reverse complement strand
CTGACGGATCCCCACGAATTTAATAGCATGCTTGTGGCTCCCGAACTAAGCCTTGTAGTGTTTTGATTGCTACCTGCCAATGCAATTTCAACAGCTTCAAGTTCCTATCTTTGTATGCTCTCAAGCCTATGAATTGGTTTGAGAGTACGTTGCGGTGCTTTATTGAGTTAGCTTGATATTGCCAGTGTTTACCAGCAGCTTTCACCGCTAATCCTAAAAGATAAAGCACAAATTGAGACAAGCAGGCAATAAGTAGCAATACGCTGAGCCTGCTCACTACTCGGGTGCCGCTATCATTCATTTTTAGGCCTGTTTTAACATCTCTAAAGCTTTCCTCTATCTGCATTCTTGTGGCATAAATCTTAACGATTCTTTTAGCCTTAAAGTTTGAGTTACAAATTGATGTCGCTAGTAACCAAGGTTCTTTTTCTCGCTCGGCACTCGTACGAGACTGCTTACTACGCCTGCTTTTATCACCTGTTGCGGTTCTATCTTTTCGTCCTTTAGGATCGCGTTTGAAGATAACTAAACGAGAGCTGAAAGAAGTCTGCTCACCTAAAAGATATACGCCAAGGTTTTTGGCTATAGAGCGAGCTTGAGCGTAAAGCTTTTTGACTGGATACCACTGATCAACTGAACTTTTTCTGCAGTGTGTCCGATTTCTAAAGCGGCCTACATAATCCCAGCCAAGAGACAAAACCTGCTTAAACCAAGGAATACGAAAGCCTGCGTCAGTTACGATGATAGGCTTGCAGCCATTGGGCAACATAGCCTTTAATTTTGTCAGAAATAATAGGTGAGTTCTTGGTTTCTCTTTCTTATTAAGTGGGTGTATCTCTTCATAAAGCGTTAAAGATCGCCCTTGAGCAGCAAGTGATGCTCTAATTAGAAAATGTTGCTTTCGGTCATCAAGATCTGACCAATCGATATGAATAATTGGCTGCTGCATGGTCCCCACTAACAGGTAAGTCATACGGGTATAAATGAACTCGATATCGCGATGTAAATAGGTGTTACTACAAAGCCTATCTACGCGTTTAATCTTATGTTTTTCCATGGCTTTGCTCTCAATCTCACGACCAAGACCTGTGATTGAAAGTGAAGCACCGTTCATTGAACTTTCTATTGATGAGAATAAACTTTGTCGGCGAGTTTTGTGCATTAACGGGGTGACAAGGGATAGGCATTTTGATAAAACGTGTTTTGCATTCATGGCATTTA
>NZ_JAPJEE010000038.1:0-1297 GCF_030731885.1 Shewanella sp. ULN5 | reverse complement strand
TGAGGCGAACCTGGGGAACTGAAACATCTAAGTACCCAGAGGAAAAGAAATCAACCGAGATTCCCCTAGTAGCGGCGAGCGAACGGGGATTAGCCCTTAAGTCTATGGGGTGTTAGTGGAATGTGTTGGAAAGCACAGCGGCACAGGGTGATAGCCCCGTACACGAAAACTAACCATAGATGAAAACGAGTAAGGCGGGACACGTGACATCCTGTTTGAATATGGGGGGACCATCCTCCAAGGCTAAATACTCCTGACTGACCGATAGTGAACCAGTACCGTGAGGGAAAGGCGAAAAGAACCCCTGTGAGGGGAGTGAAATAGAACCTGAAACCGTATACGTACAAGCAGTGGGAGCGGTTCTTGAGACCGTGACTGCGTACCTTTTGTATAATGGGTCAGCGACTTACGTTTTGTAGCGAGGTTAAGCGAATAGCGGAGCCGTAGGGAAACCGAGTGTTAACTGCGCGTTTAGTTGCAAGGCGTAGACCCGAAACCCGGTGATCTAGCCATGGGCAGGTTGAAGGTTGAGTAACATCAACTGGAGGACCGAACCGACTTATGTTGAAAAATGAGCGGATGACTTGTGGCTGGGGGTGAAAGGCCAATCAAACCGGGAGATATCTGGTTCTCCTCGAAAGCTATTTAGGTAGCGCCTCGAGCGAATACCATTGGGGGTAGAGCACTGTTAAGGCTAGGGGGTCATCCCGACTTACCAACCCTTTGCAAACTCCGAATACCAATGAGTACTACTCGGGAGACAGACGGCGGGTGCTAACGTCCGTCGTCAAAAGGGAAACAACCCAGACCGTCAGCTAAGGTCCCAAAGTGTATGTTAAGTGGGAAACGATGTGGGAAGGCTTAGACAGCTAGGATGTTGGCTTAGAAGCAGCCATCATTTAAAGAAAGCGTAATAGCTCACTAGTCGAGTCGGCCTGCGCGGAAGATTTAACGGGGCTAAACATACCACCGAAGCTACGGGTTTGCAGTTTACTGCAAGCGGTAGAGGAGCGTTCTGTAAGCGGTTGAAGGTGAAGGGGTAACCCACACTGGACGTATCAGAAGTGCGAATGCTGACATGAGTAACGATAAAGGGAGTGAAAAACTCCCTCGCCGAAAGACCAAGGGTTCCTGTCCAACGTTAATCGGGGCAGGGTGAGTCGACCCCTAAGGTGAGGCCGAAAGGCGTAATCGATGGAAAACAGATTAATATTTCTGTACCTCTGCTAACTGCGATGGAGAGACGGAGAAGGCTAGGCTAGCGCGGCGTTGGTAGTCCGCGTTTAAGGTAGTAGGC
>NZ_JAPJEE010000037.1:0-1556 GCF_030731885.1 Shewanella sp. ULN5 | reverse complement strand
CATGAATGTTCCTCAGTTTTTAACCTATCTCATTATTTTTATTCATTCTTTTGTGGGGATTCGTCAGACTCTGACCCTACTTATTTTAGTACAAGGCGCTGTGAGCGTAGCATACGCTGTGTGTATGTGAGCGAGCAGCAACGCCGTAATCAACGTTTTAGACCAGCAAAAATACATCATGCCAGACATTTCTGAACGAGATGACCAAGGCCGCTGCTACGACTTAGCGGACATGTGCTGAATATTGCTTCTCGCTTGCATTCATAGTTATTACAGAGAAAAAACTATCAACCTATTAATTTTTAAGGCATTTTACATATACAGTTCCACTCGGTTGTGAATCGCCTTGTTGAATTGAGTGAGCATACCACCCCCTGCTGTCATTTGGACGGCTTACTAGGGAGTACCTATTGCCGCCTATGTCGCCAAAACCACCAGTGCTAAAGCCGCCGCCTGTAGCGACATCCCCAAAATTGCAAAAGGCGGATCCATTCTGGTAATAATCAGTATCAACACAAGCCCCGAACACCGAGCTATCACAGAAGCTAAATCTACTAAGACGCCTGTTGATGGTATACACCTGCAGGTTAGTACCTTCTGGGAGTACACAGATGGGATCCCCAAACGTAGTTATACCGCTGACAACCCTTGGGGATGTACAGCTACGCCCCAGAAGAAAGTCAACTGCACGTAGCTCATCCAAGTATTGAGAAATAGTAGAAGTATTTACGTCCACATCTCTCCTTAAAGCTGAGATCAATGAATTCAATGCGTCACTTTGGGCGTAAAGATTTCGAAATTCCTTGCTAGTAGATGCTTGAAGAGCAGCCAGTTGCGCTTGTAGTGTGCTGATAAGCCGAGCACTTAGTACATCTGCTGCTTCGAGCGCGTCAATATCCGTTTCATTCATTGTTACACGGGTGTCAATGATACTAAGTGCCACCTGCATAGCAGCAATAAGTTCATCTTGCGAATCATTATCTGCTTCAAGCTGAGAGAATTTCTCACTAAATATTCTGGTTTGTTCTTCGATTGTAAGATTAATAATATCTATTTGACTTTGCAATGCTTGAAAAGGTTGGCCATTAGCGCCAGGGTAGGCTTGACCACTATTTCCGTTACCATTGCCCGCAATAGAAGAAAATGTTGCCGTGCTTAGTAGTAGACTGCTGGCTAACATTACAGCAATAGAGCTTGGTTTAGTTTTCATCATAAAATCCTTTAGTCTTCGTCTGTACTTTTGTACATGACGGCAATTCATAATATGTGATTGCCTGTCAACTGTAGGTTAGCAATGTTACTTTGGCCAATATTTAACCAATTCATTTCAAGTGGTTTGTTTGGCCAATAATTTTATCGAGGTTTCTGAGCGACAATATGATTAGGGCTTGCATAGGGTATCCTCCAATATTGCCCACGCTATACGAGCCATTTTATTCGTGTATAGGGTGTATAGGGTGTAAGTAAATGGGGTCAGAGCCTGACGGATCCCCACGAATTTAATAGCATGCTTGTGGCTCCCGAACTAAGCCTTGTAGTGTTTTGATTGCTACCTG
>NZ_JAPJEE010000036.1:0-3417 GCF_030731885.1 Shewanella sp. ULN5 | reverse complement strand
GGTATAACAAGCCAAGTCAGCGGGAATTTTACTCGCTGAAAAGCGCTCATAAAATCCCCTGCTTGGGGCGTTATACGAATAGAAGGGTGCAATGAATTTCGACGAATATAGGGAAATAATTGAAAAAGAAGTTTGCACTCTTGACCATAAAGAGAGAGTTGCCCTCTGTTTAATTTGTTGCGGTCGTTTAGCTCCATTGTATTCCAAGTTTGTGGCAGTAGAAGGTTGGGGAGACGAAACGGTTTTATCTCAATGTCGTCAAGCTGCAAATAGTTGGTTGTGTGGCGTAAGTTCTAATATAGGTGCTTTGGCAAAACAGCTCAGCAAAGTAATTCCAGACACCGAAGATTTTGGTTCAGCTTTAGGTTCATACGCACTTAATTCAGGTGTGGCTCACGCACACTTACTCGAACAAATAAAAAGCAAAGAATATACACCTCTCATATATGTGCTTCAGAATTGCTACGATACAATAGATTTTTACGTTCAAGAGCTTCTAGACCCTGAATGTAATGGTGGCGTACTTGAATCAGATATAGAGGGCCACTTAGCAATGGGCGGTGAAATAAGCTGGCAGTTAAGTATGCTTAATCAGGTCAAAGGAAACCAAGACCTTGTTAATTTCGTGGGAGGTCAAGGCATTGAACCAATATTCAACATCGTATAACAAGGCCATCTTGCGGATCTCCGTTTTCTGTCACCTTTTATGCAAAGAAACGCATAAAAGTCGCCATCAAACTACGACCGCAAATGGCGGCGTTAGAGCTCAGTATTGAATAAATGGAAATTAATAAATGGACGCAATGGTCAAAAATTTTATAAAAAATAGAACCTTGTCGGATAGCATGGAGCTAAATGAGCCTCTACATGATGGGATATATTGCCTAGAAAAAATAAATGAAATTATTGAGCGCTTGTGTAGGAATAATGAAGAAATCCTTGTTGATAAAATTCCTTGGTCGACAATGCATGATATGTATAAAAGGAACTACGAGTATTGCTGTGGTGTCTTCGGAGTATTCTTAATTGGTCAGTTTCCTTCATGTGAAGCGCTTTGCAGAACAGCCATTGAGGGAAGTGTCAACTTACACTACGTGAGCTTGGGTGACTCAATGACTAAGCAAATATCATATTTCAAGCATCACTTAGCAACTGAGCGAAAACAGAATCAATTGTGGAAGCGAAGTATTGAAAGCTCCTCATATCCTGATGATGCTAAAGCTCACCATCTTCAGAAAATATCAGATAAGGATGACGCATTAGATCATTATGAATACGGGCTAAAAACATCACTATCGTTATGCAATGTTGATTTTGATGCGGTTGAGTCAAACTGGCCAAGTATTTTTGATCGTTTTAAGGAAATTGATGATGAAGTGGGGTATAGAACCGTATATGCGGCTCTTTGCTCTCAGGCGCATAACGATGCAGAAGATATTCTCAATAGAATAATGGCCAGGATAACTGCGAATGTAAAAGGCATGGAAGAAGCCCAGTGGTTTGAACAGTATAACTTTTCTCTATATTTATCTCTTACTGCTTTGGGGTATCATGCAGTGGCATCCGCTATGTATATTGCTAAGTTTGAAATTGATGCAAAAGAAATCGTTGAGTTGGAGCATAGAATTACTGATTCAATTGTGAAAGTTGTCGAATACGGTCCACGTTTGGTGTCAGAGAGAATGACCTATAATGAAAAGCTCTAACAAAGCCATCAAATTCGCTCCCTACGGTCGCCGGACGCTCGTTCCTCGCGCCGTTTATGGCAGCGTTAGCTGAAAAAACGGAATTCGAATGCAGAAGCAAATTTGGGAAATCACCAAGAAAGATATTGAAAATCATCCAGCATGGGTGTTTCCAATGTCAGAAGAAGGTGACTTCGACGAGGCAACTGTGGTTCCCGCGAGTGATAGAGATTTGATCAATCTAAACTCTCAGGTAATTGTCGAATGTGAAGTATTAGATTCCAAAGGTGGGCAGTATACTGGCTATATGTATTGGGCGGTTCCTGTTTGTATCGAGCATTGCCAGCCGTTAATTTGGGTTGGAGACAATGCTGTAGGTTTTTGGTTTGGCATTCAAAAACCAGATATATCAGTATTGCCTAAGTTTAGCTTCCCGTTGGTTGCTAGAACTAAAGAAATTGGGGCTCTCAAATCAATAGAGCTAGAGATAAATGGTTATGGTTATGTCAGCGGCAAAAGTAGTGAAGTCATCAGCTAACAAGCGGCTCCACCGGACAAATTTTCGCTGTCACCTTTTGTGCAAAAACACGCACAAAAGCCGCCATCAAAAATTTGCGCGGTGAGCCGGGCGTTATATAGCTTTCGAGCAGTGTTTTAGTGTATGGTTTTATAAGTCTGATTTGTATTTGGTTTATTGTGAAGCCGGTATTTCCTTCGTTGGTAAATCTCTGAAATCAGAAATTTAGCACCACCTAAAATGTAATTCGCAGCTCACCAACTTGTGTAATATCAAGTGCGGTAGCGTGCTTGGTTTTCAAAACCTCGTTAGTAAATTGTATTTTAAAAATGGGTTTAGCTTCGTTCGTCAACTAGCTTTGTCGAGTGTGAAATTAAACCTGAAAAGGGCTGTTTTATCGTAATGTGTTTTCCAATGCATTGTGCATCAAATGGCTATATAACAAGGCGTTTAAACGGAACAAAAACAGTGGGTTACGTTTCGCTTCGCTACACATTTTAACCCACTATTTTTGTCCGCTTAACGCGGCGTTAGCCTTTAAAATATTGTTAAGGAGTGTCAATAATGGCAGAGATTGAAATTAAATTAGAGCGAGCTAATGTTGAAGAGCTCTTTTCACGTTATAAAGACATAATCGGTAAAGATTTTCCTGGTTATCGAAACCATGTATATCGCACTATAACTTACGCTATGCATTTTCTAGGTAATGACCCCAAATTGGAACGTTTAGTGGAAACCATTTTTGTTTATCATGATATAGGACTATGGACAGATCATGAATTGGCATATTTAGAGCCATCGGAAACCGTTGCGTTAGAAGATAATCAAAAGTATGAGTGGGGGTTAGACCCTGAGGTTCTTCGAGGTGGTATTCATTGGCACCATAAAATTTTTTCTTATAAAGGGCAACATCAAAATATTATCGAAGCCTGCCGTAAGGCTGACTGGATTGATGCATCGAAGGGACTTATTCGCAAAGGCCTTAATAAATCGGCTATAAAAGAAGTCGAATTAGCATTTCCAAATTTAGGTTTTCATGACACATTGCTACGTCTTGCAAAAGATTATGGTGGTTCCGCATTGATCGGCGGTATAAAAGTTACCCGTGGCATCGTAAAATGGTAGTAAAATTAAAGGCTAACGAATAAGGATAGGCCGCGCGCAGCCGCGTCCTTATCCCAAGTGTTGAACAAGCCCGAGTGATACCTTTATAGT
>NZ_JAPJEE010000035.1:0-3568 GCF_030731885.1 Shewanella sp. ULN5 | reverse complement strand
AGGCAGCAACCACTAAACCCTTTATAAAACACAACGGCTGCAATGACATTTAGTCGATTTCGCAATGCCGCATAACGAGCCTGTAGAATTACTCGTTTTATAATTTATTTTGATTAATGAACAAACAATATCTGAGTTTATATTTTGATTCAATTATTTAGTGGTGTTTAGATTATTATTTAACATGCAGTTTTGTTGGGGTTTTTAGTGCGCTTTAGGGGTGATCGAGGCGGGGTTATAGCGTTTTTTGAGGTAAAAAGGGCTTCCCCTTCTTAGTGCATCGCGTGTTGCAGCTTTTCTATGTTGTGAATAAGGCAGTACAGTTGCCACTGGGCATTAACTTTGACTTGGCCGCGTAAGGTCAATTTGTTCATCCCTTTGTTAACAGTAATATTCCCAAACACAGGTTCGATACAGCCCAGTCGTTTGCTATATTGCCGCCGCCCCATTGGGCTGTCTATTTTCACTTTCATCTTATCGGTGTAACTCAGTCTTTTGCTTGAGGCATCATTTTTAAACTGCACTTGCCGACCCGTTTTTATCGGCGGTTTTCGCATACATTGCTGTTGCAATGGACAGGTTTTGCAATCTTTTAAATAACCACAGAATCGGGTGTACTCTTGATGATGGCTTTTAACATTGATGCCGCTTCGCCACATCTCATTGCCTGCCGGACATCGGCAGGTTTGTGTTGCTTCGTCATAATGAAAGTCATCACTGGTAAACAATCGTGGCTTACCGTTACGTCGTTTTAGTCTGCGTTTTTCTTGTTCGGTTTCGTAAGTTTCACTTTCTTGAAACAACGGGTTTCGTTTTCTAAATTGATTATCTGCGATGTAGGTATCAAAGCCACTTTGTGCCATAAATGCCAAATTGGCTTCGCTGTTGAAACCACTGTCTGCGGTGAATTTTATGGTGTGCTCGCTTGAAGGTTTAACAGGATTAAGCTTATCGAGTTGTTGTTTTAATTGTGTGACTGCGGGCTGAAGCGTTTGTTGTTCACCGACCGAGCCCCACGTTTGTGCTTGTAAGATAATTTGATGTTTATCATCGTTTATCGCAATACCATTGTAGCCTTGAATGGTGCCTTTGGAGGTGGTTATCTTTGCGCTGTCAGGGTCGGTGATATTACTTTTTACAGGCTTACCTTGGCTGCCTATCTTTTCTTGATGTGATGCGAGGAATGCCGAAATTTTATCCGCACTTTTATCTAACTTTGTTTTTTGGATTAAGTCTTGTGTGACGAGCACTTCACTCAACCCATCTTGGGCTTGATGACGCTCAATAATGCGTTTGCTTGCCCGTTCTAATTTTGCTTTTTTACGGCCGAGTTCATCGAACGTACCACTCCATTCTTTGCTCGCATTTGACTTTAACTTACAACCATCGATGGCAAACATATTGCGGCCAATGAGCCCTTCTTCATCGCAAATCAGCAGCACTTGGGTAAACAAGGGCTCTATTTGTTCATGCATTTTAGCCACAAAACTTGCTATGGATGTGTAATGTGGCTGAACATCACCCGACACACTCATGAACAAAATATTGTTTTCGCACGCCTTAGCAATGCGTCGACTGCTAATTAACCCATGCGCATACCCGAGTAAAATAATTTTGCGCATCACAGCGGGGGAATATGCTGCCGCACCCGTTTTATCATTGTGATACCAGGCATCAACCCCCGATAAATCAAGTTTATTTTCGATAATATAACAAATGGCATACTCGAATGTGCCAGGCAAAATTTGCTCTGAAAAATTGATGGGAATGAATTTACTTTGGCAGGATAAGTCAGGCTTGTAGTTGGCCATAACAATTTACTGTAGGTGAATAATATCTATTAGATCACAGACACCGACACCCTACAAGCTCAAAAAACAACCAAGTGACTTTATTTATGAAAAAGACGTTGAAACGTCATTTTTGGAGAAATTCTACAGCCTCAACGCCCTGTTAAGGGGCTTATAATAGTTGGCTAAAATGTGAAGCGAAGCGAAACCGAGCCAACTGTTAGAAGTCCCGCTTGAAATTCTTGTTGAACGAAGCCGCTGTGCGGCAGAAAAGATAAAAGCTCACCTTTATTCTCCCATCTTAAATACTTACTAGACCCTGCCTACCTTGGCATTTATCTAGGAGTATCACTATGAACACTCACGAGCAACAACGCTTTGATTTTCTTTATGAACAACATCTTACCAACTTAACGCTGCAAGGCAAGCGGCCTGCGACCATCGATGCCTACAGCCGCGCCGTTAGGCGCATTAGTGCTTATTTCGACGCTTGCCCTGATAACCTTTCAACGGATGATTTGAAGCGCTACTTTGCCAGTTTGATTGATTCACATTCATGGAGCACCGTAAAACTCGACCGTAATGGGCTACAGTTTTTCTATCGACATGTACTTAATCAACACTGGGAGTGGCTTAATATTGTTAAGCCGCCGCAAGTCCATAGACTGCCCGACATTCTTACGCCCGCAGAAGTTTCTATCGTTATTAGTCTTACTCATAAGCTGCGATATCAAGTGTGCTTTCTAGCCTTATACAGTATGGGATTACGCCTCGGCGAGGCCATTTCACTGCAGGTTGGTGATATCGATTCACAGATGATGCAGGTGCACATTCGTAACGCTAAAGGCGGTAAGGACAGATTAGTTCCGCTACCACAACGTACCCTTTTAGCGATCCGATATTACTGGCAAACCCATCGCCACCCACAGCTGATATTTCCTGGTAAAGATAGCCAGCCTGATTCCTTGATAGATAAAGGCGGTATTCAAAAAGCCCTCAAGGGGGTTATTCGTGAGTGTAATATTCACAAATCCATTAGCCCACATAATTTACGCCACAGCTACGCCACTCATTTGTTAGAACAAGGGCTGGACTTACGCTCAGTGCAAAGCCTGCTTGGTCACAACAGCCTGAATACCACTGCCCGATATACCCGTCTCACCACTATCACTCGCAAAAATACTGCTCTGTCCGTTAACCAACTGACTGATAATTTGGTGCTCAAATGGGAGTGTGGACTATGAAGTTCATTGAACTTTTACGCGACCACCTTGATGCCTTTAATCAAGCTTATGATGATCACATGTCATCATCCATGCGACAAGCCATTTTTGCCATGCTTAATTGTCGCACCAACACTGAGCGAACCAGCCAGTGGGCATGCCGCACCCGCACATTCACTTCATCATTCCGGCAGGCAGCTTTAATAAGCACAAAAAACAGTGGAAAAAGAACAAGGGTAAATACCTGTTCAACGCCTTTAACCTGGCCAAAGTGTGGCGAGCCCGATTGCTAGCGCAACTAACCGATAAGCTCAACATCAAGCTACCAACCGCTATTCCAAAAAAGTGGGTTGTAGACTGCCAACATGTGGGCAAAGGGCTGCCCGCGCTCAAGTACCTGTCGAGATATCTTTATCGCGGCGTGTTGCCCGATAAACATATCGTTAGTCATATCGATGGTCAAGTGAGCTTTGAGTATCAAAATAGCCAAACCAAAGCCACTGAAATACGTACTTTACCCACTGTCGAATTTCTATGGTTGGTACTACAACATGT
>NZ_JAPJEE010000034.1:0-4746 GCF_030731885.1 Shewanella sp. ULN5 | reverse complement strand
GGTATAACAAGCCAAGTCAGCGGGAATTTTACTCGCTGAAAAGCGCTCATAAAATCCCCTGCTTGGGGCGTTATACGCACTTTGGTATTCTTATGAATCTTATAGCATCAAAAATTTCACACATACCCAGTGTAAAAGTAACTATAAATAATAGTGCTGAGGAAGTTTCCTTATTAGGTGGCATCACCGAAAGTGATATATACGAATTGCTTAGCACTTTAAAAGTAAACAATGTTGAAATGGCGTTTTATGATCCTTGCTATCCTTCACCAAGTGATCCTGGGGCATACTTTAATTACTCTAGCAAAACTGGTTCTTGGAAAATGACGTTAGGAAATCATGGCTGGAGTGGCGGAATCTATCAAATCAACGATGTGGTTCTAAAAGCACAATTATTAAGCCTAACTTCTAAAAGTAAACTAAGTAATTTAAAGTTATCTAATAAGTGTTTTGGTTCTCAGTATGCTCCTGAAAGCAATGAAAAGAACATAAAAATCAACAAACTGCTGTTAGAATTGCATAGTAAATGATGTGCGCATAACAAGTTGCTTAAACGGACGTGTAACAGTTGGCTCACGCTCGTGCCTCGCAAGTTTAGCCAACTGCCACACGCCGCTTAGCAAGGCGTTAGCTTTTTAAGGAGAGTTTCGTGGCAAAACCAATAGCTTTTGGCGATTATCAGTTTAGAACTAAAAAAAGTGCGACTGAAGAGGCTCGCCGAAGAATAAGCAATTATGAAGCGAATGATAGGCTTAATGCCGAAGATGAAATGTTTTTTACATCTTTATTCACCTTACATTCTGAATTTGCAGAAAAAAAAGGTGTGGGAATAAGCTACATTAAAGTCCAAAGAGACTTTCATAATAATCGTTGTTTATATATTTGCAGAGTTGATGGTTCTGAAATTGATTGTAGTTGGGTGCATTGCATACAGCCGGCACCACAAAAAACTGTTGTTTCAATGGCATTTAGGAGGGCAGTAAAACAAATTATTATCGCTTACAAGACTGCCCAAATAGATAACGTGGTTGTATGCCCAATATTAAAAACGAAATTAACTTTTTACAACAGCCATGTTTCATATTTATCCCCTTCATTTGAGAATATGTTAAATAACTTTCTCGATGACCGTGAAATTGATATCACATCAGTAGCTTTAGTTAATCCAAAACCAGATGATGAAGATCAACGAGGTAAAGTTGCTGACCAAAATTTGGTAGAAGAATGGCGTAGCTACCATAAAAATAATGCAACTCTTCAATTATTGAGTGCGGAAGCAAATTTGCGTAAATTAAAAAGCTAACAAGCTGTTAAACAAGGACAAAAAACAGTTGGCTTTTGTTCCTTCGTCGCTATTTTAGCCAACAATTTTTTGCCTGTTAACAGGGCGTTGAGGCTGTAGAATTACTCATTTGGTCAAATTTTAGCTGATTTTAGGGGCTCAAATGCATTGCTTAGTGCGAGATAATCGCTTAGAAAGCGATACAAGGGGCCTAAGAAATGGCTAAATTTATAAAAATAGAAATTCTACAGGCTCGTTAGTTGCTTTATCGAATCACTTGCATGCATTCGAATCTAAGAATATCAAAAGGATTAATTAATGCCCTTCAGTTTTATAAAGTACTCTAGAAGTGATTACCTACCTCAGAATGCAACTCATCTGGTTTGTTTAAAAGAAGATAACTGGGATGACTTTGGTTTTAAAACTATTTTTACCGTTGTTGTTTATGATGAGACTGGCCGTACTCATGACTTAGGTAATGTTAAAATAGGATATAAAGGTCAATCAGATGGATGGACAAGTGAGCGAATTGAGCGAAAGTTTACGTCTTTAGATGAAGATTTCTTTTCATTAGGTCAAGAACCTGAATACTATGAAAAGATTAATAACGATCTATCGGAAGATTGTAAAAGCAACCTACTAAACGGGTTAAGAGATATTGCTTTTAATAATTCATATTTTGAAGTTGCAAAATCAGATGAAACAGAAGCTAAAGCTAAGGATTTAAACTCTGTATTTAATGTTTCATTATTGCGAAATGTCTCCCCTAGTGTAATAACAGAACAGTTTAGGAGAATACTTGATGGTGGAAGCCCCCTTACCGAATACAATTTCTTTTATGAAAAACCTAAAAGTGACAGCTATTCTGGGGTTAAAGTTGAATTCGAGGTTGATCCAAGTGTAAAACCTTCGAGCAATATTCACATTTTAATTGGCCCAAATGGTGTTGGCAAAACTACCTTGTTAAATAATATGGTAAAAGCAATATTACCTGATAAGGAAGGAAGTGTTGCTGATGCAGGGGGGTTCTTTCAACAGGGATATTTCGGACCAGCAGCTTTAGAAGACGACTATTTCAGAGGGGTAGTTTCCGTTTCTTTTAGCGCATTCGATCCATTTGACCCTCCATCTCCTCGCCCTAATAAAAATGATGGTATTTGTTATAACTATATTGGCCTTAAAACTATTAACCAGCCTAACTACAACAATGAAGATAGACTAAAAACAACAACAGAATTGTGTAGTGAATTAGTTGAGAGTCTTAAAGTTTGTTTATCAGTCACTGGTAAGCGTAAACGTTGGGTGAATGCCGTCCAAAAATTAGAGTCTGATATTAATTTTTCAGATATGAACCTTTGTTCATTGATCGATATTGAAAGAGAAGATGAATCGGAAAATCGGGATGAATTAGGTCAGGCTGCACTTGCAATATTCTCTAGGCTAAGTTCTGGACATGCAATCGTGTTATTAACACTAACTAAGCTAGTTGAAACGATTGAAGAGAAAACGCTAGTTTTAATTGATGAGCCTGAGAGCCATTTACACCCACCTTTGCTCTCTGCATTTATGCGTGCATTATCTGATTTGTTGATGAGCAGGAATGGAGTCGCAATCATAGCAACCCACTCACCTGTGGTTTTACAAGAGACCCCGAAAACATGTGTTTCAATATTGAGGCGCTCTCGTTTGGAAGGGGGAATTGATAAACCAACTATCGAGACATTTGGAGAGAATGTTGGGACTTTAACAAGGGAAGTTTTTCATCTAGAGGTATCTAAATCTGGGTTTTATGACTTATTGCTCAAAAGTGTTCAGAAAGGAAAAAGCTATGAACAAATATTAGAAGAGTATCAAAATCAATTAGGTTTTGAGGGGCAAGCGATTGTAAGAGCACTAATAGCAAATATAGAGGAGTAAAGTATGTTTGCTATTACTAAACCAGAGCTAGATATTGATTCAGTTTTTGAGGCGTGTGCAGGTAGTATTCAAGACCCTCTTAACAGAAGAAGAATTTTAAGCATCAAATCGTACATAAGAGGGTGCCATAAAGTATATAACATTCATGCAGTGTATTCTTTGCTGTTCTGTTTAAAAGATGAACATCTTAGCCACCCTGCTTGTGATGCAAGTAAGAGTGAATTGGTTAAATTATATGAACAGCAAATGGTTCAGAATAAAGAAGGTAGAAAGCAATACGACCTTATACTAAATAGGGCTCCGAATGGAATCTGTCCATTTTGTGGTTTTGCGCAAGCAACAACCCTCGACCATTATATGCCAAAAAAGAAATTTCCAAGTTTTTCTATCAGCCCACTAAATTTAGTTCCGTCATGTAGTGATTGTAATACAGGGAAAAATGAAGATGTCGCAGGAAACCAACTAGAGCAGATAATACACCCATACTATGATCATGACCTGTTTAGTGAGCAGTGGCTATTTGCGATGGTTAACGAAACTAGCCCTCCATCACTTACATTCTTTACTAACCCCCCAAGTCATTGGGAAACTGTTAACGTAAAACGAGTTGCTTCTCATTTTAAAGATTTTAAATTAGCAAAAAGATTTTCAGTGCAAGTGGCTGATGAAATTTCAATCTTAAGGCATGAGTTAGAGTATGATTTTTATGTTTCAAAAGCTACTGGAGTAAAGCAAGCATTAACTAAAAAGCACACTGCTTGCTCAAGAGTTTATAAGAATTGGTGGAAAACAGCGATGTATCAAGCCTTGGCTTCAAGTGATTGGTATTGTAATGGCGGGTTTAAGTAGTAAATGCAACTAACAAGCGCCTGCAATCTGACCTCCGGCCACTGTCACCTTTTTTGCATAAAACCGCAAAAAAGGCGCCAGTAGCCTCCGGCAGTTGAGGCGGGCGTTATGCGGCATTGCGAAATCGACTAAATGTCATTGCAGCCGTTGTGTTTTATAAAGGGTTTAGTGGTTGCTGCCTTTTCTTTTACTTGGCAAATTATTCGTAAGTAAGTCTGTTTCAACTTATGGCTAAACAGTTTTTCGCCAAAGTAGGTTAGTGGTAAATTAAGTTTTTATCGTGTGGCTCAAAATTCACGGCTTAGAGCATCACAATGCAATGGTCTTTTAAAACGTGCATTGTATACCATTAATATTTATACAAATAGTATGCTATTGTAATCTGAAAATCGCATCAAGACGACACTAGTGACATGCCTATCTGTTTGATGCCACTATAATCACTTAGCTCTACCACCGACATTGAGTAAAAATCTAACAATGCTGACCACCTTAGCCATAAGTAACTATCGCTCTCTTAGAGAAGTAAAAGTGACACTTAAACAGCTCAACTTAGTCACTGGTGCCAATGGCTGCGGTAAATCTAACCTCTACAAGGCACTGCGTCTACTCGCACAAACAGCCCAAGGTGGCGTGGTCAATGCGTTAGCGCAAGAGGGAGGACTGGACTCCTGTTTTTGGGCTGGTCCAGAAAACAT
>NZ_JAPJEE010000033.1:0-5382 GCF_030731885.1 Shewanella sp. ULN5 | reverse complement strand
CGAGTGCAGCACTTGGCTGTGCAGCAACGGTAACCGGTTGTAAAACCAGTTCAGATGAGCCAAATAAAGTCCCGCCAACACCACCTGTGGAAGAGCGCATGAACTGGTCAGCATGCCTTGGAAATTGCGGCTCTAACTGTCCGCTAAAAATATTTAGTGAAAATGGAGTCATTACGCGAATCGAAACTGATGAACAAGGTAGTGGGGAGTATCGTGATCATCATATTATCCCTTGCGCTAGAGGTCGAGGGAATAGAAAGAGAATATATAATGCAGATCGACTTCAATATCCTTTAAAAAGAACAGGTGAGCGTGGGGAAGGTAAATTTGAAAGAATTTCTTGGGATCAAGCTATAGAAGAAATTGGTTCTAAATTAAATAATGTTTATGACACCTATGGTGCTAGGTCTGTGTTTTGGGTGGATGGTTCAGGAGCCGATTACGCATTGAATGGTGTTGACTGTTGGCAACGATTACTGAATACAAAAGGCGGATTTTTAGCGGGATACGGCTCTTATAGTAGCGCCCAAACAGAAATGATGTTTCCACTTGTAGTAGATGGTTATGGTGGTTCAACCGTTCTTGAAATGCAAAACAGTGATCTTTATGTTTTCTTTGGTTATAACCCCGCAGAAATTAGGCAAAGTGGCTCTGGTGAAGCTTATGAATATCAGTTATTCAAAGAAAAGAATGGCACTAAAGCTATCCATATTGATTGTAGGTATAGCGATACTGTGTTAGGCAAAAATGATGAATTCCATCCATGTAGACCAGGTACTGATGCAGCTCTAGTTAGTGGGATCGCATACCATTTAATTACTAATAAATTGATAGATGAAGAATATCTTAATAAATATTGTTATGGCTTTAGATCTGAAGAAGCAATGCCTGATAAAGGCCTTGATGCAGTGCCATATGAGAGAAGTTATGAAGCTTATATTTTAGGTGTTGGTGAATTAGATTCTCAGCCTAAGACACCGGAATGGGCTGAACGTATTTGTGGTGTCCCCTCAAGTAGCATTCGAAATATTGCAGAACAATTGGCGGCGGCCAAGGCACCATTTATTGCATCAGGGCACAGCATTCAACGCCATGCTAATGGTGAGTACAATGTTTGGTCTATGGTTGCATTAGGTGCATTAGTAGGCGCCATTGGTAGAAGGGGAACAAATAATGGAATGCTACCTATGTCATTTTGGGGGTTCAAGATTTCTGGTATGCCTGGTGTAGATACTGGTACTCAAAAAGCTGAGATACCTAATTGGTTATGGCCATTAGCCATCGAAGATGGTGAAAATTTAGATGTTCACCAAAATGGTGTCATTTTACCTGAAGATGAATTAGACGAGAGTGGTAATGGTAAATTGGGAGCAAATATAAAATTTGCTTTGCTTTACGCTGGGAATGCGTTGATTAATCAACATGGTGATTGTAATGGTACAGCAAGAATTTTAAAGCAAGAAAATCTGTGCGAAACCATTGTTGTAATTGATAACCACATGACGGCTTCGGCCAAGTATGCAGATTATGTACTACCAGATCGCTCTTGGTTAGAAAGTACAGATATCGCAGATCAAAGTTATTCTGCAGGCGGGATGTCTTACTTAACGGCATTAACAGCAAGTGTTCCTCCGCTTGGTGAGTGTAAATCGAGCTATGAAATGTGTTCATTATTGTCTGAAGTTCTGGGAACTGCAGCCCAATTCACGGAGGGTAAAACTGAAGAGCAGTGGCTAGAGCATATGTATACGTCTCAAATTCAGCCTAATTACCCAGAACATTTACCATCTACTCTAGAAGAGTTTCAGGATATTGGCTTAGTTAAACTGTATACAGAAAATGACGAACGTCAGTGTGCTTTATATGACTATATTCATAACGATGCTGAAATTGGCACTTTGTCGGGGAAAATTGAATTATTTTCTCATGCAGTTGACCGAATTTCTAAAAATAGGGTTGCACCAGAATATATACCAGATTTATTTATCGTTCCTATTCCTGCATATGTCAAAACATGGGAAGGCTATGAGGATGATTCTGAAGAAATTAAAGATATGCCTCTTCAATTAATCGGACATCATACCAAAGGACGTGTTCATTCTAGTCACGCTTCAAATCCATGGTTAAACGAGGCTGTATATGATGCTGTGTGGATAAACCCCAAGGATGTTATTGGATTCTCTGATGGAGATGATGTTTATGTCGAATCCTTACGAGGGATTGTAAAAGTTAAAGCGAGAATCACTAATAGGGTAATGCCAGGAGTTGCTTCTTTACCACAAGGTCAATGGTACAACCCAGTAAATGGTGTAGATATTGGAGGGTGCATTAATACCTTAACCAGCCAAAGGTCTTGTTCAATTTCCAATGGTAACCCACAACATACAATTCGAGTAAAAATTTACAAAGCATAAAGGTTAAAAAAATGACACAAATAATTGAAACTAAAACTCAATATGGCTTCTATTTTGACCCTGGCAAGTGCAATGGTTGCAAAGCATGTCATATTGCTTGTAAAGATAAATTTGATGCAAATTTAGGAGTAATACCACGCCGAGTTTATGAATACATAGGCGGTGGCTTCGTTGAAGGAACAAATAATACAGTAACTTGCAACACCTTTGGTTATTACATATCAATTAGCTGTAATCATTGTGATAACCCTGTTTGTGTTAAAGCTTGCCCTACAGGTGCAATGCATAAGCGTCGTGAAGATGGATTTGTTCATGTTGCAGAGGATTTATGTATTGGTTGTGGAAGTTGTGCTCGAGCTTGTCCTTACGATGCTCCACAGTTAGATCCTATTCGTAAAGTAATGATCAAATGTGATGGCTGTTTTGAAAGAGTGAGTGAAGGTAAGAAGCCGATTTGTGTCGCTGGTTGTACACAAAAAGCTCTACAATTTGATGATATAGAAGTGCTTAGAGGTAAATATGGAAATAACTCTAGTATTGCGCCTTTACCTGAGTCTGGAATAACAGAGCCTAACTTGATTATTCAAAGCACGACAATAACTAAACCTTCAGGATCTAATGAAGGTAAGATTGAAAACTTGAATGAGGTATAGATAACTGGGGTGGGGAGCAATCCCCCCCACCCCAGTTATGTTTATAAATGTCTATGAATGAACATAATTTGACTGAGCAGTTTACGATCTCCTCTGCTGTATTCAATTTACTATCTACAACATTTTACAGTTCAGTTGATGATGTTGTACTTAAAACTATTGAAGAATGTTTCGAAAAATTTCCATACATAAATGAAAAAATAAGCCAGAGTGTTAATGCTGTTTTAGAGGAACTAAAAAAACCTTCTTTGGAAAGGATTATTATTGATTTTAATGAGCTTTTTATAGGGGCTCCATTTAGAAAAGTTTACCCATGGGGTTCTTATTATACAGATCCTGAAAAACTGTTATTTGGCGAATCTACACTAAGTTACCGAAATTTCCTTAATGTAAATGGTATTTCAGTTAATTTTAAAGGCAATGAGCCTACAGACCATTTTGCATTAATTTTCTCAGTCCTAGCTGCTGTTATGGGGAGCGAAAAAAGCACTGATGATAAAATATTAATGGTTGATACTATAATGTACGAGCATTTAGAACCTTGGATCTCAGGCCTATTGGAAAGCATCTGCGTAAATGCAAAAACAGTATTTTATCAACACCAAGCTCTAATCGCTTTGGAGATGATCACCCTATGGAGAACACTCTTAAAGACAGAAGATGCTATATTAGAGCTTAACGTTTTATAGGTCATTTTGCCTTTGTTAGAGGGCTACTACAGAGTGCTTTAATTTATGAGCTACTTACATGCCATTTTCATGATTGGGGTGTAGAGGTGTTAAGCAATATTACATTAAAATCAACTAGTAAGTATTGCTCGCAATTAGCAAAATTAGTATTAGATATGATCGATTATTGGACAATTGAAATAAGTAAATCACGGAAGTTTTATTCAGCATAAAAGATATCGGCTTGCTAACTAGACGATGTAATTACTTATTTAGTACAAACAACTTGGCAGACGTTCTAGCTTTAAACTCAATAGGTAAAAGTTACACATGGAGTTCACTTGCATTAAGTATGTCGCCCCAATATTTTTACAAAAATAGAGTACTTGTGCCGTTATCCTTGTTAGCAACCGATTTTGATACCGTATTAACTAAGACATTAAACATAACCCAATGCAATTGATTCACTAGTAGGTAAATTTATGAGTGTCATTCGTTCAGTCGCCCTGCAGTGGAAAAAAGCAGATTTTGCTCAGCAATTACAACTTTACTTTGCCAAGGATAAGGCCATTGACGAGTTATTTGTAGGTGCTACGCAATGCTCGACAGTGTGTAATCTTATCGCTGCCATGATTGAGCTGCCCCCCAAGCCTAAGAATGAGCACTATAATATCGAACTGGAGCAGGTATTTGAAATCCTGTTTCAATGTTTTTTATTGATGTTTATTAAAGAGCTTGAACACAAAAAACTAACCCAAGCAGAGCAACTTATTATGTCGCTCGCGGTGCATTATGCTCAAACGATTTGTAATGATGAACAATATGCTAATTCAATGCTTTACGATAATGGACAACGAGTATTAACAGCCATGGCGCGACTCAATACCCAGCGTCAGCAGCATCGTAAACAGCAGTCCAATATGTGTAAGCATAGATAAAAGGGATAACTGGTCACAGGTTCATATTTTTACAACACACATACCAAGCCATCTAACACCATGAGTTGCAATCAAATGCCAATGGTAATTTTGATAATTTAATCACAAATTTTGAGTGATGTGGACAAGGAGTAGCCGTGACGGAACATGAAAGACAGATATTTAATCTAGTTCGTGCAGAATTGTCTGATGAGTTAATACCATCACGGTATAAGAATGTGTTGAACCACCGAATGTGTGGACATTGTCACCATGCATCATTAGCAATGTATAATCTTTTGGGTGGAAAAGAGGCTGGCTACAAGCTTCAGAAAGCTACAGATGAAAAAGATATAATCCACTACTGGCTACTTTCTCCAACTGGTGAAATTATTGACTCAACAATTGAGCAATACACTGAATTAAAGAGACCAATACCTTATTCTCGCAAAAAAGATAATAGGGCAAGTTATAGAAAAACAGCAGCAACAAATCATATTATCTCAGCTGTAAAACTAAAGTTGGCTGTAAAAGCATATACATAATCCTTCACCAGAGGGGTATTTACTAGGCGGGTATCAGCCTAGTTGATAGCACCATTACTAAGTGAAAAGTGTCTACAGATCCAGATAAGAGCAGTGGTCGACTTTGAAGTGTATTAGTTTCGACTTGATCTGACATTCAACTTGAAAAAGTGAGAGTTACCCGTTTTGATAAAGGTGTCGAATCT
>NZ_JAPJEE010000032.1:0-7194 GCF_030731885.1 Shewanella sp. ULN5 | reverse complement strand
AAGATTCGACACCTTTATCAAAACGGGTAACTCTCACTTTTTCAAGTTGAATGTCAGATCAAGTCGAAACTAATACACATCATTGCTGCGTTTATTTGACACCTTGTTGCTGCTTTTGAAGTTTACCTAATTTATTGAGTTCTGCTCGTTTTATTAAGCTTTCTAGCGTATCTAACTGCTGTAAACTCGCGCTGCCAAAATTCAGTTTGATAGACAAGTAAGGCTGAATAATTGGCGTGAGTTGGCTAATCACTTTCTGTGCCCCTTCTTCAGAAGCAAAAGGTAATAAAATCGCCATTCGATCATCTTCTATACGTAAAATCTTGTCCTGTTCACGTAGTGTGTGTTGTATTTTCTGCTGAACTATTGCGATATCCACAGCACGCATTTGTCTTGTACCCAATAGCAATAATGTTAGAGGATAATGACTTTGTTTCGCTTTACTTAAAATTGCATCAACCTGCTGTAATGCGTCATTAACGCTTTCCGACGGTGTATTGGATTTAGGCTTTCGATAAATAAAAGCGACAAATGATGCCAGTAAAATGAAAATACCTAAGCTAAGCAGTGCTACATTTTGCGCTTGAAACATTAATGAAGAGGCATTTATTTCATTAGAAAGGTTTTCAATCGGCTCTCTGCTGGCTTTTATTTGTGCTATTCGCGAGTTGGATAATTGCTCATTCGCTTTTTGGCCGGCGTTGAACTTCAGTTTCTGTTGCTTTAACGCCAGTTCGAATTGGCCTTGTTGCTCATAATAATCACTCAGTATTTGATGAAACTCGATGAGGTCAAAATATTGTGCGCTATTTTCGGCTTGTTTAATGATTTCGGTCATTAGACTTAAAGCTTCCGAATCTTTATGTTGAGCAAAATATATTTGCGATAATGTCCTTTTGGCACGCATTGCTTTTAAATCATCAAATGTGTCGATAAAGTGCCGCAAGCTTTTATTTATCGCCATTTCAGCTGCATCTAAATTGCCTAAATGTAATTCTATATAAGCCGTTTGAGCGTCAAACATAGCCTGGTTATGATGATTCCCCACGTCAGGGCTAATTTGTTTAGATTGATTTAAGTATTGTTCTGCGGTGGCTAAATCGCCCAATGAGAGTGATATTCTGGCCAGATAAAATGCAGTGCCTGTTGCTATTGCGCCATTTGTTTGCGGATCGTTTAGGATTTCCTTAGCGTACTCCAGTGCGGTTTCTTCATCACCTGATGAGTACAGCAAGTTGCTCATAATCATTTTTAAATAAGGTGCAGGCACCATATACCAAAAAGGCAGTTGTTGTTTTGCAATTGGGTACAGCTCTTTGGCAACTTTTATACTTTCAGATGCTTGTGCATAATTACCGTTAATATTTTCTCGTAAAGATCGTGCGACTGTACCTAATAGCAAAGCTTGAGGTTGATTATATTGCTTGGCTAGCTTAATGGCTTCTTCGTTGATTAAGGTTGATAAAGCGTATTTGCCTAAAAAATCATAAGCACTGGCCTCACAGGCTAAAAAGTATGGCTTAGCCTGATCCATACGCATTATTTTAGTGTTATCAGCACCTTGTTTAGCTATTTCAACAGCATGTTCATTTTGACCAGAATCGATAAAATTAAAACAACTGACTAATTGTAATTTTAAAAACAAGGTATCTGAAAATGAATTGTGCTGATGACTGACTTCCAGCTGCTCAATCAAGGCTTTAGCGCGATTGGGATATTGAGGCGATAACCAAGCGATGTAATCAAGTTTTTGGTTAATCGTTTTGGCTTCAAAATCTTGCTGTGACATCTCAGAGGTTGCAGATATCGCTGGTGCTATGTTTGTTGTCAGTAATATGGCGGTAAAAAATATCGTCATCAAGGGCGACATTAGGCGATAAATATGTGAAGGTACTGACAGCAAAAGCATGGCCACCTAAATAGGTTTGGGAGTAAACGGATCAATAGTGTTGAGTATACCTATTTTGATGCAAATTATGCAGAAAATAAATCAATCTACTAGCGTTAGGGGGCCGATTATTGCTATCAAAAACATATTCATTCAATCATTATTCATTAGAATTGGTCATTCATATTATTCAACTTGATAAAAAGGGGGTTGACACTGAAGCGTTGGCGAGGTAATTATTAACCCAAGAGTAATTCAATCACAGAATAGATATTTAAAAATAATGAATAGAATTTATGCACTACTAGGCCTCCTTCTCCTCATTCGCAAATATTGCGCGGAGCCTTTTGTGTTACATGTGAATTAAGAATCTCACCCATCACAAACCCCGCGCATTATGTCGCGGGGTTTTTTGTTTATACACATTTGAAAATTTAGCTATTGCTGGTTTGAATAAAAAAGCAAAGGCAAAAGTGGAGTAAAATCGATGTCAGATAGAGTAATAATTTTTGATACTACGCTACGAGATGGTGAACAGGCATTAGCGGCCAGTTTGACAGTGAAAGAAAAACTTCAAATCGCCTTAGCATTAGAACGTCTTGGTGTTGATGTCATGGAAGTGGGTTTTCCTGTGTCTTCACCGGGTGATTTCAAATCCGTGCAAACTATCGCTCAAACGATAAAAAATAGCCGTGTATGTGCTTTGGCTCGAGCGTTAGAAAAAGACATTGATGCCGCAGCCCAAGCGTTATCGGTAGCAGACCAATTCCGTATTCATACCTTTATTTCTACTTCAACGATTCATGTTGAGAGTAAATTAAAACGCAGCTTTGATGATGTATTAGCGATGGCCGTGCATGCGGTTAAATATGCTCGTCGTTTTACTGATGATGTTGAATTTTCTTGTGAAGATGCTGGACGCACACCAATTGATAACTTATGCCGTATGGTAGAGGCTGCGATTACCGCTGGTGCTCGAACCATCAATATTCCTGATACCGTCGGGTATACCATTCCAAGTGAGTTTGGTGGGATTATTCAAACCTTGTTTAACCGTGTACCAAATATCGATCAAGCGGTGATCTCAGTTCACTGTCATGATGATTTAGGCTTATCTGTTGCTAACTCAATTACCGCCGTTGAAATGGGTGCCCGTCAAGTGGAATGTACCATCAATGGTATTGGCGAGCGTGCCGGTAACTGTTCACTTGAAGAAATCGCGATGATCTTATCAACCCGTAAAGGCTTGTTGGATTTAGATTGTGGTATTAACGCCAAAGAAATTCACCGCACTTCAAGTTTAGTCAGTCAGTTATGTAATATGCCCATTCAAGCTAATAAAGCGATTGTGGGTACCAATGCATTTTCTCATTCATCGGGTATTCACCAAGATGGTATGTTAAAAGCGAAGAATACCTATGAAATTATGACGCCAGAGAGTATTGGCTTGAACCGTAATAATTTAAATATGACCTCGCGTTCAGGTCGTCATGTGATCAAACATCGCATGGAAGAAATGGGTTATTTGGTCACTGATTACGACATGGATAGCTTATACGATCAATTCTTAAAATTAGCTGATAAAAAAGGCCAAGTGTTTGATTATGATTTAGAAGCATTAGTTTTCATGGAGTCACAAGCACAGGACGATGATAACTATGAATTGCAGCACATGATGGTGCATTCAGACTCTACGGAAGGGGTTGCGACCGCCACAGTGCGTATTGTGGTTGATGGCGAACAAAGAACTGAGGCTGCAACGGGTAATGGACCTGTTGACGCGGCATATAATGCCATTGCCCGCGCAACTGGACGTGATATTAACATTACCAGTTATAAATTAGGTGCTAAAGGCGAAGGTCAAAATGCATTAGGCCAAGTGGATATTACCGCTAAATATAATGGCCAGAATTTCCATGGTGTTGGTTTGGCAACCGATGTGGTTGAGTCATCAGCACAAGCCTTAATCCACGTAATGAACTTAACGTATCGTGCAGATAAAGTGGCTGATTTTAAACAACAGATTCATAAAAATAGGGAGTTAGGTGGCGTATGAGTTATCAAATAGCAGTATTGTCGGGTGATGGTATCGGTCCAGAAGTGATGGCTGAAGCACGTAAGGTGCTAGCTGAAGTGGAAACGCGCTTCAAACTGGATATCAACTACACCGAATATGACGTAGGCGGCATTGCAATTGATAATCATGGTTGCCCATTACCAGATGCCACCCTAAAGGGGTGTGAAGCCGCAGATGCGATTTTATTCGGCAGTGTGGGTGGTCCTAAATGGGAGCATTTACCGCCTAACGATCAACCCGAGCGTGGTGCGTTATTACCACTTCGTGGTCACTTTGAACTGTTTTGTAATTTACGACCAGCTAAATTACATGATGGTTTAGAGCATATGTCTCCGTTACGCAGTGATATTTCTGCCCGTGGTTTCGATGTTTTGTGTGTGCGCGAGTTAACCGGTGGCATTTACTTTGGTAAGCCAAAGGGTCGTCAGGGTGAAGGCGATGATGAAGAAGCCTTCGACACCATGCGCTATAGCCGTCGTGAGATAACCCGAATTGCCCGAATTGCTTTTGAAGCCGCGCGTGGTCGTAAAAACAAGGTCACTTCAGTCGATAAAGCTAACGTGTTGGCTTGTTCGGTTTTATGGCGTCAAGTGGTAGAAGAAGTGGCTAAAGACTTCCCTGATGTCACCTTAGAGCACATCTATATCGATAACGCGACCATGCAATTGCTACGTCGCCCAGATGAGTTTGATGTCATGCTTTGTTCAAACTTATTTGGTGATATTTTATCCGATGAAATTGCCATGCTAACAGGCTCAATGGGCTTGTTGTCTTCAGCAAGTATGAATAGTACCGGCTTTGGTCTATTTGAGCCAGCGGGTGGCAGTGCGCCTGATATTGCCGGAAAAGGCATTGCCAACCCTGTTGCACAAATTTTGTCAGCAGCCTTAATGCTACGTCATAGCTTAAAGCAAGAAGAGGCTGCAAGCGCGATAGAACGTGCGGTCACTCAGGCTTTATCAGCGGGCTACTTAACCGGCGAGCTATTAAGTGCAGACAAACGCAGCCAAGCAAAATCGACCAAACAAATGGGTGATTTTATCGCTAATGCCATTAAGGAAGGTGTCTAATGACGCAAACTAGCGCAAAAACATTATACGAAAAAGTATGGGACGCACACATTGTTGCGACTCCAGAGGCAGAAGCTCCCATTATTTATGTGGATCGTCACTTGGTGCATGAAGTGACTTCTCCTCAAGCATTTAGTGGTTTAAAAGTAGCTGGGCGTAAATTACGCGCGCCTGAAAAAACGTTTGCCACCATGGATCACAATACCTCTACTAAGAGTGCCAGCCTCGATGCCCTAAGCCCAATGGCGCGCACTCAGGTTGAAACCTTAGCGCAAAACTGTAAAGAGTTTGGTGTGCGTTTATATGACATTCACCATCCAAACCAAGGTATCGTGCATGTTATGGGGCCTGAGTTAGGGATAACCTTACCGGGCACAGTAATCGTTTGCGGAGACTCGCATACTGCCACGCACGGTGCGTTCGGCGCCTTAGCATTTGGGATAGGCACCTCCGAAGTTGAGCATGTACTGGCGACACAAACCTTACGTCAATTAAAAGCCAAAACCATGAAAGTGGAAGTGCGTGGACAGGTTACCGATGGCGTCACGGCTAAAGATATTGTGTTGGCGATTATTGGTAAGTTAGGCATGGACGGCGGTACAGGCTACGTTGTTGAGTTTTGTGGAGAAGCCATTGAAGCATTATCAATGGAAGGGCGCATGACACTCTGTAACATGGCTATCGAAATGGGCGCTAAAGCCGGCATGGTTGCACCAGATGAAACCACATTTAGCTATTTGAAAGGGCGTGAATTTGCACCTAAAGGCACGACATGGGATCAAGCTGTGGCTGCGTGGTCTGGATTAAAAACAGATGCAGATGCTAAGTTTGATGCTCAAGTGGTGCTTGAAGCAAAAGACATAGCGCCACAATTAACCTGGGGAACTAACCCTGGTCAAGTCGTCGCTATCGATGGTGTTGTGCCAAACCCAGATGATGAAACTAACAGCACAGAGCGTAACAGCATCATTAAAGCGCTGGAGTACATCGGCTTAACTGCGGGCACCAAAATGACCGATGTTACCATCAATAAGGTGTTTATTGGTTCATGCACCAATTCACGTATTGAAGATTTACGCTCAGCCGCAGCGCATGCTAAAAACCGCAAAGTGGCTGCAGGAGTTACCGCAATCGTGGTACCGGGTTCTGGTCAGGTTAAGTTGCAAGCTGAAGCTGAAGGCTTAGATAAAATCTTCCTTGAGGCTGGTTTTGAATGGCGTTTACCAGGTTGTTCAATGTGTTTAGCTATGAACGATGACCGTTTAGAAGCGGGTGATCGCTGCGCATCAACCAGTAACCGTAACTTTGAGGGTCGACAAGGCCGTGGTAGCCGTACGCATCTAGTGAGCCCTGCAATGGCAGCTGCTGCAGCGATAGCAGGCCACTTTGTTGATATTCGCAAACCATACTAAACCGAAAAAGGAAATAAACATGCAAGCATTTACTGCCCATACCGGTTTAGCCGTGACCATAGATAGTGCCAATATTGATACCGATCAGATCATTCCAAAACAGTTCTTGTCCAAAGTGACACGTGACGGTTTTGGTGTGCATTTGTTTCATGATTGGCGCTATTTAGATGATGCAGGTGATCAACCTAATCCTGAGTTTGTATTAAATCAGCCGCGTTATAAAGGTGCATCTATTTTATTGGCTCAAGAAAACTTTGGTTGCGGATCAAGTCGTGAACATGCTCCGTGGGCATTAGCCGATTTTGGCTTACGGGTCATTATTGCCCCTACCTTCGCAGATATTTTTTATGGTAATGCTATTAATAATGGCTTATTACCAGTGAAGTTAGCTGCTGAGCAAGTGCAACAATTAATGGATGAAGTGGCGGCTAGAGAAGGCGCGGAAATTACCGTTGATTTGCAAGCTTTAAAAGTTACCTCACCTTCAGGCGCGGTGTTCAGTTTTAACCTTGTTGAGTCAGCACGCCATAAGTTACTTAATGGACTTGATGCGATAGGCTTGACCTTGTCGTTTGAGCAAAGCATTACGGATTACGAAGCGAAAATTCCCGCTTGGTACGTTTAAGTCGCCGTTTAGTCGATTAAACTTTAAAAACCTTCTGTAATAGAACAATGCCGATCGTTTAAGGGCACTTGACCGATCTTGAAGATGAATGATAATCCCTACCAGTATTCTGGTGGGGATTT
>NZ_JAPJEE010000031.1:0-9448 GCF_030731885.1 Shewanella sp. ULN5 | reverse complement strand
GTTGCAATTAGAGATCAGTTATCACTGGCGCAAAAATTTTATTTACTCGCTATACTGCTATTGTTGCTCAAACAGCCGTTAGCTTGGGTTGCCACAATTAGCTTATTGGCAGTATGAGTAAAAAAGGCTGTTGCTGGGATAATGCCGTTGCGGAAAGCTTTTTTGGTAGCCTAAAGCAAGAGCGTGTACATTGGAAAAACTATGAAACACGCTATGAAGCACAGCAAGATGTCCTGAATTATATAACCATGTGGTACAACAGTAACCGATTACATTCTTACTTAGGCTATCAAAGCCCGAATGATTTTGAATTGAAAATTAATGAGTTAGAAAAAGTAGCTTAACTAGGGTGACTGAATTTACTTGACCAGGTCACTTCGAACAGTGCCGTTGAAAGTAGATCGATTAATCTAGATTGGTTTTATTCTGGTCATTTAAATACCTTTAAGACTTTACTTATATCAAACTATAATTTTTTCCATTTTTATTAAGTAATTACAGAATAAATTTGAAATAACAACAAGTAAGATCTACTATGATCTAATAGGTAAATAACTTGTTACACTTTAAGGGTAAAAAATGTTTAAATTATTAAGCAATACAAAAATAATAAAACATAGTCTATTCATACTCCCCTTGTTTATTTCAGCTAATAGTTTTGCATCAGAAATAAATGCAGACTCAGATAACCCCTTTTTTCAATTTGAAGTAGGCCTGCACGCCAATTACTTGAATGCAGAAGACTACTACCAGTTAAATACCAGTGAAGTATTTGATACTGACTCTGACACTCAACTGGGGTTGGATGTTTCAATTCAATTACATCATCAAGTATTACCACAAAATGCGTTCCTTGCATTAGGCTGGAGCAAAACGGGTGAATATAGTGCTGATGTGCTTGCGTATTGTGGTAACCAATCTTGCCAAGAAACCACCAAGCTTAACTTTGAATCACTACAGCTAAATTATCATTACCAATGGCATCAATCTTCCACCATGGAATCTTCAGTTTATGCTGGTGTTTCATATATTTGGGCTGAGGGTGAAATTAAAGGCCAAGATTGGCGTGATGGCGCAACGGGTTTTCAGGTAGGCAATCAAATTTACTTTTTGCCACATTCAGCCATTAACCCCTATATTGGCGTTAAATTCTCTTATTTCGCCATTGAAGATGGTAATGACACTATTAACTTACCAAACTTAAGCCTTTTATTTGGCTTACGCTTTTAATTAATTTCTGGACTTTACTATGACTTTTTTTCGTTTTATAAGCTTATTTTTACTGATGGCGTTAACTGGTTGTGATAAGGCAAGTGTGCCTTCAGACACTGCACCTAATTTAAGTTTAATGGTTAGCGCACCCTCTGTGGCTGATGCGGGTGATACAGTCAACCTAAGTGCGATACTTAGTGCTAATGGAGCAAATGTTAATAGTGGCGTTACTTATGTGTGGGAGGATAAATCTGCACAACAACTTGGTTTAACGAGTAATAACGATACCGCAAGTTTTGTTGCTGTAGCAGGTATTGATGAGGCGATTATATTGGTAACAGCCTCTTTTGATGGTTCATCTGTCAGTGAAACGATTAATATAGTGATTAATCAACCACCTAAGTTAACTATCACTGCTCCTCCAGCTGTTGATGTGGGCGCTAGCGTTGATCTTAGTGCGTTGTTAAATATTGATGGAGTAGATGTTAATAGTGGTGTTACTTATGTGTGGGAAGATAAATCTACGCAACATATTGGTTTAACAAGCAATAACAATACTGCTAATTTTGTCGCTATTTCTGGTATCCATGAAGCCGTCATATTAGTAACCGCTTCTTTTGATGGCATCACTGTGAGTAAAACAACAAGTATTACTATTAATCCCCCCCCTAATTTGAGTTTAACGCTTAGCGCACCGCTTAGCGTTAATGTGGGCGACAATGTCAATATTAGTGCTATGGTCAGCGCCGATAGTGTTGATGTTAATAGTGGTGTTACTTATGTGTGGCAAGATAAATCAACCCAACAAATTGGTTTAGCAAGCAGTGGTGATACAGCCAATTTTGTTGCGATAGCAGGTATTCATGAAGCTGTTATATTGGTGACTGCAACATTTAATGGAGCCACGATAAGTAAAACCGTAAGTATAACGATTAATCCAGAACAACCACCTCATTTAACTTTAGTTTTAACGGTTACAGCGCCTTCTTCTGTTGACATAGGTGACGTTGTCGAGCTTAGTTCGATGGTGAGTATTAACGGAACAGACCTTGATAGTGGTGTAACTTATGTGTGGGAAGATAAATCAACTCAACCAGTGGGCTTAACAAGCAATAACGATAAAGCAAGTTTTACTGCAATAGCGGGTATTCATGAAGCTGTTATATTGGTAACGGCTTCTGTGAATGGCGACACTATAAGTAAAACGACGACAATAACCATTAATCCTCCTCCGAATTTAACCTTATTCGTTTCCGCTCCATCAGCTGTTGATGCAGGGGCTAGTGTTGACCTAAATGCGATGGTTAGTATTAATGGTGCCGATGTTAATAGCGGTGTAACTTATGTCTGGGAAGATAAATCTACACAACCAGTGGTTTTATCGAGTAAAGACAATACTGCAAATTTTGTTGCCATCTCAGATGTTCATGAAGTGGTTATTTTGGTAACAGCAAAATTTAAGGGTTCAACAGTAAGCAAAACGATAAGTATAACCATTAACCCACCCCCTCATTTAGATTTAACTCTGACGGCACCCTCTATAGTTGATGTCGGTGATTCAGTAGACCTTATTGCAATGGTCAGCATTAATGGAACTGATGTAACTAACGGCGTTACTTATGCGTGGGAAGATAAATCTGCACAATCGATTGGTTTGGCGAGTAAGGATAATACCGCTCATTTTGTTGCTGTTGCAGGTATTGATGAACCGATTGTGCTAATCACAGCGAGCTACAAAGGCGCGACAGTCAGCGAAAAAGTATCCATTGCTGTGCTTAGCTCAGTGCAACCTGTTGAAATAGGTGCATTGACGATTAGTGGGCCAACTAAGGTAAAGTCGTCTCATCAGGTGATTTTAAATGCGCTGTATACAGAAACCAGCGTAGTAAAACCGAATGCTACGTTTTCTTGGTCACAAGACGAAGGACCTGACGTTGGGTTTACTGCCAATAATGGTGAAATATCATTTACCGCACCAGATGTTAACCAAGATACAGAGCTTGCCTTTAGTGCTCAAACCACTAACGATGAGGGTGAACTTTTTGATACATTGTGGTTTGTTACAGTAACTCCTCCCGATATTGCATTTACTAATCAGCCTAATACAGGGCAATCACAAGTTAACAGTCAACAGCAAACGGCTCATACCGTTAAACAAGCTACATCAGGTGATACGGTTCATTTAACCACACAGGCAAGTCAAGTCGGCGGTGGTGGCTCATTTACTTATGCTTGGACACAAGTACAAGTGACGGGTACTCCGGTTGTTATAACCCATACCGATACCTCTCAACCTACCGCAACTTTTATCGCCCCTTCAGCCGCAGGGAAATTAACTTTTAGTGTAACGGCTACAGAATCTGGCAGTGGTAAAAGCATTTCGCAAACGCAAGTAGTTAACGTATTAGGAAAGCCTTTTGCCCCTCAGCAAGGCGCACAGCACGAGGTGTATAATGGCCATGGCGTTATCTCATTAAAAGGTAGAGTACAAGGCGGCACAGCGCCATTTACTTATGCGTGGTCTCAAACAAGTGGTCCTACAGCGTCGATTACCAGCCTTACAGCTGAAAACCCCGATGTAACGCCTCCAACGGTAACCACTGACACCGACTTTACTTGGGTAGTAAGTGTTACCGATGCCAATGGCCAACAAGTTACATCTACGCATATAGTCACGGTAAAAGCAGCCCCTAAGTTAGCCGTTTCTATATTACACCCTGCAAGCGCAGACGTAGCCGAAGGCGACACCGTGCTGCCGCAAGCACAAATTAGTGGAGGCACGGGGAATTATTCCATTCGCTGGACGAGTTCTGTAGTTACCTTGATTGATGAAACTACCGCAGCACCAAGCTTTGTTGTGCCAACAGTCAGCAAAGACACTAACATTGTAGTGAATTTGGCAGTGAGCGACGGCGTTAATCAAATCACTCAAAGCGTAAGGTACACCGCTAAACCTTTATTTACAGTGAACTCACATCAGAACCAAAGTGGCAGCAACCTAGCCACAGGCCCTAACCAAAGTACGCATCAGAACAATCAAGTTGAGTCAGGCAAGACCTTTAAACCCAGTATTGATGTACACGAAAATGCTGCATCTGGTGGTACTTTCACTTATGCATGGACAGTAGTGAAACCTAACCCAGCACCTTCAGATTTAGCAATAGCAGGTGCGAATACTGCACAGCCCGTTGTAAGTGCGCCTAGTGTTACCAGTACAACACCTGTTGAGTTGCAAGCTGTTATTACTTATAGCGTTAATGGAAAAAGTGTCAGTAAAACGGTTAATTCGGTATACCAAGTGGTGCCTTACGCCTCGCCGAGCAAACCACCCATGAGCTTAAGTATGGCTGGGCATGAAAGTGTATACAGCGGTCGCATGGTTAATCCAACCGTTTCAGTTATGAATGCGGCAGGCACCATCTCTTACAAGTGGACCAAAGTGAGCGGCCCGACTATTGCAGGTGGCATTACGGATGATACTACCGACCACCCAAGTTTTACTGTTCCAGTAGTAACGGGGCATCAAGATCTTGTTATAGAAGTTGAAGTAAGTGACGGCAGTAGTGTTAAAACGGCACAAGTTACTTTCGCAATAGACCCTTTCTTTGTGCCTGCAAAGTTACCGCTTACTGTTGTGGCTTCTAATGACGCCAGCGTAGTAGCTAATACCAAGGTTACACCGCGAGCAACCGTTACAAACTCTAACGGCACGCCAACTATTGCATGGGCTCAAACCAGCGGCACAACCATAACAATTGCCGATGCAAATACGGCAACGCCAAGCTTTACGGCACCAGGAGCAAGCGGCACGGTTGTCGTTGAGGTAACCGTAACCGACGCGGATAATTCACCCGTAACCGATACGATCACTTATCAAATTCAAAATGGCATTAAAGTTACAGCTGGTGCAGCTAAGCGTAGTGTTGCAGAAGGCAATACGCTTGATTTACTGGCCTCTGTGCAAGACGCCGCAGGCAGCGTGACTTATGCATGGACGATAGTTGATGCCAATGGCTTAACGTTACCCGCCATTACCGATGCCGATAAAGCCGCAGCCAGCTTAGTGTTACCTGCGGTGAGCGCAGACACTGACATTAAATTACAAGTAACCGCCACCGACAGTGCCAACACATCAACAGCGCCCATTACCATTACCATTAGCGATCGCCACATGAGAGTAGACGCTGGTGCAGATTATGGCGTGCCGCTTACCATGCCTGGTTTTCTTCATGGCAATGCACAAGGCGGCTTACCGCCTTATACTTACTTATGGACACCTGGGCCGTTCGCCTCAGCACTCTCGCCACTAAGCAGCACCAGTGATGCGAACCCAAGCTTTACAGCACCATCAATCGCGCAGAAAGTTGATTTCAAATACACGCTTGAGGTCACCGACAGCCTCGGTAATAAAGGCAGCGATGTTGTTAGTATTCACACGCTTGTTCCTGAGTATGAAGTAGATGCGGGCGAAAACTTTCCCATCATTGAAAATGCATGGGGCAGTTTATTTGCAAAATCAAAAAATAATTTGGGTGTTGTAGCATGGAAATGGACACAAATTTCAGGCGATAATGTCATGGGGTCATTGACCAGTGATACCGATGCTAACCCATGGTTTCAAGCACCTGCGGCAACGCCAGGGCAATTCAAAGAGTTAGTGTTTGAAGTGAGTGGCACCGATGCAAGCAGTACACTCGTTAAGAAGGACCAAATTAAAGTATTGGTTCAAGCTGTGCCCGATATTTATGTTGATGTTGATGCTATGCAGGTGGTTAAAGCGGGAGAAGAGGTAAGTCTTGTAGGCTCTATTTCTGGCCCAGGCACGTTAATCGAAAGCCGCTGGCGACCAGATGCTAGTAACTCTCATTCGATTGGTGCACTGAACCCTGCAACAAACATCAAAGGGGATTTAGTTCACATTGCCAAGTTTTTTGCACCTGTTGTAACAACAGACACTACATTAAAGTTTAATTTTGCCGCTGAAGGGGCAGGTAACCTAGCGACTGCACAGCAAGAAGTGGTTGTTAGAGCAAACCCTGGAGCGGTTGAAACAGGCCCCGATCGCAATGTCGTTGTAGGCGAAACCGTGCAGTTAACAGCGCTGGCAGCGGGCACTGTAACTTATAGTTGGGTCCAAGAGTTAGGCGGGAATGTAGTACTGAGTGATGCCAATTCACAATCGCCTAGCTTTGTTGTACCTGCTGCGGCACTCGTGCCGAGTGATAAACTTTTACGCTTTCGTGTAACGGCTACAGGTGCGACAACAACCTCTGATACAGTAACATTAAAGGTATTTGAGCCAAATATTGAAATCAGTGCTGCTGGTGACAATATCGAATTTGAAGAGGGGGATGTAAGCAAAAACCCTATCACTCATAAAATTATCTATGTTGATAAGGTATCAAGTGGCCTTATCTTACCTGCCGATGTTCAAATAACGGTCAGCCCTATATCTGCAGCAGGCAATTTCTCAATAGCATCATGCTGCTTACACGACCTACTAATTGACCCTACGGGGCTTGCAGCTGGCACTTATATAGTAGACTTGGCCGCCACTGCAAATGGTAATAAAGTTCATGATGAAAAGGATGGGGTTAGACGCTTTTATGTAACGGTAACCAAGCCATTACCGCCAACTACACCGCCCATGCCTAAAACTATTGACCTTAGTGCCAATACAGGCCTAACAGGTATTGCAGGTATTGCAGGCAATCATTCACTGCATGTTCCAACCATCACGGGAGGTTTACCACCTTACACTTATGCATGGGGGCTAGGTTCCGATGCCAATGGCTTAGTAATTACCGGTGGTACTACAGACAACCCAACCGTCGCTTTTCCTGCGGTACCTAATACGTGTACTGAAATTAAAGGGAAAATATCGCTCACCGTTACAGACGCCAATGGTGATACCGCTACTGGCGATGTAGCTTATAGCAGTACACCAGCGCTAAATCCTATTAAACCAGTCAGCTGTCAAATTTGCCGTGGACCTAAATTCATTTGTGAGCGCTCGCATGTTTTAACAGTTTGTGATGTTTCTATGGGTAATCATAAGTCGGGCACGGTGAATGCAGACTTACAATATTGCATTAACGATATTGAAAACCTGGCAGATGGCTCGCGCTATGTTTCCCGCCGCTGCGCTACCGCAGAAGAAGTAAACCACGATTGGTTTATTAGCAAAGCTTCAACGTCTAACGAAGCAAGTGGTATTAAAGAGCTGGGGAATTTAGGGCGACTAGATCCTCTGGCATATAGCTACAATGTGGTCATATTGAAGGACAGGCACTTTACTTTTTCAGCGGCTTGCAAAGGTGATAACTGTAATCTAGAAACTGTTCCCGATGATCTTCTTGGCGTTACAAATGGGGTGCCAGATCTTAGCGTGACAGGCGTTCCGCCTACACCTAAACCAGGCGTTTGTCCTTAGTTAGTTTATTCAAAATAAAAGCATCACTTAATATAATAGATTCATTATTAAGTGATGCTTTCTATGTTTTTACACCTTAAACTTATCTAACAGTACCGACTGTTATGGGTCGATGAATCATGGGAACATAGTAATTATAAGCTCAGCACATTGAGTAGGTGTTGTAAGTTTTAAGTACACTCAAAAAATGACGGTAAGTACTCTAATATATTTATAAATTTTTTAGTTAACTTCCAGACTGAACTTACATTCATTTGTGAAAATTATCATCTAGCATTTCATTTTAGATGGTGAGGTTTGCTTAATGCATATCACCCATCTCACTTTGTGCCCCGAAGCACCATAGAGTTTAATACCTAAAATCGTATTAATCTAATGTCCGCTTTGGTATTTTTTAATCAAATTAGAATTTTTGACTTTATAGATTCCTGATGAAATTTAGAACAATTCTATTATCTAAAGCAAGGCTGATTTGTATTGGTTCAAATGTCGATAGATAAGCCAAGGCTAAGGTCAGCTAACGTATCATTGCTGACCATTTTTTATGCTGATTTAGAGCATTAGAAAAGGTCAGAAATTGGCAAAAGTAACGGTTAGCTCTAACTCGCTGTGGGGGCGTTAGCGCCTTAGATTGAATGCTCTATATATCTCGATTTTAAAAAAGGCGAATGACCGCAATGGTGGCTTAGTTCTCGGTCAGGAGCCAGAGAGATTGAGCATCATAAATGCCCTGCAATGTGGCATTAGTGACGGTTAGCTCTAATACGAAAAGGGACTAAACCGCCATAGAGCATTTATTATAAAATTACTTTATTAGCTCATAATTCCATTGGTTCTGTTGCCAGTTTCCAACTTTATTAGTCACATTATGAGGAAAATTTAAATCACCCCTTTTCTAGTTTCCTACTTTATTTAATTTCACTAAATTATTAGCAGCCGTTTTAAAGGCTTTTAGCTACGGTGCAGTTTCGTACTCTATTTAACTCGTACAGGTGGATTGTCATATCGTTACATCGAAATCGTTTTTAATCGGTTTATAAACAAGTACAAGGTGAAAAAACAGGTACAACTGTTAGTCGCACTGTTCGTCGTGGTTGAACTGTTAGCGATAAGTACTCGTCATCTTCATATCGATGGCCGTTTGCCTGAAAGTGTTGAGCTAGCAAGTAATGAAGCATTTAATCGAAACCCAAGGCTTGAGGAGTGTCTACTTAGTTCAGGCCGAGATATTACAACAGCTGGATGTATTCATGGAGATGGGCCTCTCGCCGCAGTACTTGTCGGTGATAGTCATGCAAATGCTGTTGTATCAAGTATTGTAGAGGCAACCCATGGCGATGGAAGTGTACAAGAGTTTTCCTATAACAGCTGCCCCACATTACTTGGTCTACACAGTAAAATGGCAGGTTCAGAGTGTGCAGCATTTAATGAACGGTTAATCGATAAGCTCGCAACACCTTCTAAGGTCCCAATTATTGTAGTCGCTAGAATTACCGGCAGTATTTTTGGGTACAATGAAGTGCATCAATATCACAATATACCTACTATTTATTTTGGTCATGATATTCAGCAAAAAGCGAGTGCAGTGCTTGCAGACTATGAGACTCAACAAATTAAGACCTTGTGTAAGCTAAGTGAAAGTCGGCCTGTGTACTTGATGAGACCATTACCAGAAATGGTTGTAGATGTGCCAAATACTTTATATCGAAACCAAATGTTTTTAGGAGCACAATCTGATTACTCAATCCCAATCGCTGATTATTATTCTCGCCATGATGCTATATGGCAAGCTCAAGATAAAGC
>NZ_JAPJEE010000030.1:0-11334 GCF_030731885.1 Shewanella sp. ULN5 | reverse complement strand
CGAGTGGCCAAAGGGATCAGACTGTAAATCTGACGGCTCAGCCTTCGAAGGTTCGAATCCTTCTCCCTCCACCATTTTACATCTTCAGATATTTATTTCAGTTTTGTGCCATTTCTAATTAAAAACCCTCTAAAACGCTTATTATCAGTTGCATCTTTTATATTCATTTAACATCATTTTGCCAATTTCGAATTCCTGTTTATTTGTTGCTAGGTTTCAATGCTTTTTTTCTTTAAGATTAAGCCATTAATAATCATGATGAGAAAATACTATGCAGTCGAACTGGGTAAACCTAGCTATTGCCAAAATTGATGCCGATTATCAGCGTTCTGCCGACACTCACCTTATTAAGCTAGATTTACCACAGCTTCAAGGTATTGATATTTACCTTAAAGATGAAAGTACTCATCCAACAGGTAGTTTAAAGCATCGCTTGGCCCGTTCACTGTTCCTATATTCTTTGTGTAACGGCTGGATTAATGAAACCACCACCATTATTGAATCATCCTCTGGCAGCACGGCAGTGTCTGAAGCCTACTTTGCACGGTTAATTGGCCTTGCCTTTATTGCCGTGATGCCAAAATCAACCGCAAAAAAGAAAATACAGCAAATAGAGTTTTACGGTGGCAAATGCCATTTTGTGGATAACAGCAATCAAATATATGCTGAGTCAGAGCGCCTTGCAAAAGCGCTAAACGGCCATTACATGGACCAGTTTACCTTTGCTGAACGAGCCACAGACTGGCGCGGCAATAACAACATTGCTGATTCTATCTTCATGCAAATGCAGCGTGAGCCTCACCCTGTTCCGCACTGGATTGTAATGAGTCCCGGCACGGGTGGTACCTCTGCGACCATTGGCCGTTATATTCGCTATCAACAACTTTCTACTCAACTATGTGTTGTCGACCCAGAAAACTCGGTTTTTTATGATTATTTTCATAGCAGAGATAAGTCAATAACCGGTACGGCTGGCAGTAAGATAGAAGGAATTGGCCGGCCTCGAGTAGAACCCTCGTTCATTGCTGGAGTGGTTGATGAAATGCAAAAAATTCCTGATGCAGCATCTATCGCAACGATGCAGTGGCTAGAGTGTTTAATTGGCCGTAAAACAGGCGCTTCGACTGGAACGAATCTTTACGGTGCATTGCAATTAGCTACACGCATGCAAGCTGAGGGGCAAAAAGGCTCTATTGTGACGCTAATATGTGATGCTGGGGAGCGGTATTTAGACACCTATTACAATGCGCAGTGGATTGACGATAACATTGGCTGCTTTAAAAAATTTGAAGCCCAATTAGTTGAGTTTAATCAAACGGGCCGACTGAACACGTTAGATTGTTAGTGGTAAGCTCTCTTATCTATTACCCTAATGCGGTATTTTCGATAGAGCTCAATTGACACTTTAATCCGCATTAGCCTAACAACTAGGCTAATGCTTGATATACCCTATTTCACGATCCCCAATTTAACATTTTGTGTAAACCCCGTGAGAATACTGTTAAGTAATAAATCGTATTAATCAATATTCAGATATTTGTGGGTTTGAATCGATAAACGCCAGTTTCTGGCTATACAGATTTTCATTGCCAATTCAGTTGCACGCGGCTTTTGACTTATAGGCTGTAAACAGATGGTTTTATCTGTTAAATCAATATTACTAAGCAGCGCATCTAATTCTTCAATGTGTTTTTCTGTCGCGATAGGATGCTTAATTTCATTTGCACGCGTAAGGGCTTGAGGCAACACTTTATATCCGCCCTTCATATTGATTTTAGGTGACACTGTGACCCAAGCATCAGGATGACACTGCACTTCAAATGTGCCAGAGGTTTCAATTTGAACGCTGAAACCCGCATCAATTAATTGCTCTGTTAGTTCGGTTAAATCATATAAACAAGGCTCGCCGCCCGTAATAACCACATGTTTAGCAGTAAATCCTTTATCATTAAAAGCTTTCATTAAGCTTTGACCATCATGGTCTGCCCAACGACCAATGGTACCATCAACGGTAATCACCTGTTCTGGCGTCACTTTGTTTTCAACTAATACATCCCATGTTTGTTTTGTATCACACCAAGAGCAGCCAACTGGACAGCCTTGTAAACGAACAAATAACGCAGGCACGCCAGTAAAACTGCCTTCACCTTGGATCGTTTCAAATACTTCATTTACAGGATAGTTCATTGTTCACCAGCTTTCGTTTATTGGGGCGGCATTTATAGTGTATTTCAAGTGCAGTATCAAGGAAACAGCCCGAGAAAGACGCATTAATTTTGCTATTACAACAAACTCTGCGATAAAATAGCGATTCATGGCACCGACCATTCTTGTTTATTTCTTATTAGGTTATCACTCATGTCGCAACCATCTTCATCGCCTACAAAAGCATTAGTCGTTTTCAGTGGCGGACAAGACTCAACCACCTGCCTTATTCAAGCACTTGCTGAATATGATCAAGTACATGGGATCACCTTTGACTATGGTCAACGACACAGGCAAGAAATTGATGTGGCGAAAAGCCTAGCGGCAGAACTTAAGTTGGCAAGTCACAAGGTATTAGACACAAGCTTACTCAATGAATTGGCAATATCTGCACTCACGCGGGATTCCATCCCAGTATCACATGAGTTGATGAACAATGGTTTACCTAATACTTTTGTACCTGGTAGGAATATCTTATTTCTGACATTAGCAGGCGTCTATGCCTATCAGCTAGGATGTGATGCTATTATCACTGGCGTATGTGAAACCGATTTTTCAGGTTACCCAGATTGCCGCAATGATTTCGTTCAGGCTATGCAACAAAGTTTAGCGCTCGGTTTAGATAAACCGATTAAAATTATTACCCCACTGATGTGGTTAAATAAAGCCGAAACCTGGGCTTTAGCGGATAAATATCAACAATTAGACTTAATAAAGCAACAAACATTAACGTGCTATAACGGTATAATTGGCGACGGATGCAAAGACTGTCCATCATGCTTATTACGTCAACGCGGCTTAGATGATTATTTACAAAACGCTGAACAAGTTATGCAATCGTTAAATGCAAAAGCTCACTCAATAAAATAGAGGTTTTTGATGGCTAAAGCACCACTATCAACCGTAAAGCCAAATCATTTTACGCTGATTATTAGCCTAATTTGCCTTGTTCTGTTTGCATTAACTTTAACCTCGCCAATGATTATCGATACCAATTCGATATTCAAATTTGAACATGACGCCATTGCTAACGGCCAAATTTGGCGTATTGTCACAGGCAATTTATTGCATACTAATGCTTGGCATTTAGTCATGAATTTGGCTGGGTTGTGGGTTATTGTTTTTCTACATGAATTACATTACAAAAGACATACTCCTAAACTCATTCTGCTTTTTATCAGCCTTTGTATTTTAGAAGGCATTGGTCTTTACGTTTTTTCTCCTGAGTTAAAGGCCTATGTGGGCTTAAGTGGAGTGCTACACGGATTATTTACCTTTGGTGCCGTGATGGACATTCGAAAAGGGTTAAGATCAGGATATTTACTGCTTCTAGGCGTTGTAGCTAAAGTGGCTTACGAGCAATACTTTGGCGCGAGTGCTGGAATTACCGAACTTATCAATGCCAGAGTGGCTACCGAATCACACCTTGTTGGCGTTTTTGCAGGATTAATTTGTGCTCTGTTTTGGAGTACAGTCGCTTATCGTTTTAAATATCGAAAATGATTTACTTAATTTTGCCTATGCGATTCTGGATTGCTTGCTGCATTGCTACTTTTTGTTCATCAATACCACAAAACTCTGCAAACCCTAAACCTTCACCATAAGGATTGACTTGAGTAGCTAAATTGACCACTCGGTAACAATAATCACCTTGCTTAACGATTCTATTTGGATCTAATTTGTGATTGTAACTATGAGGTTGACTCAGATCTTTTTTTTGGTGAATTTCAATAAAGTCTAAATCGGGATCCATCTCGCTCATAGAACCCACCGTATTTGTTGATGCTGTTTGCTGCCCCACCAGAGCGGTAAACTGCTGTTCTTTCATCTGCTGTAAATACTGGCGTGATGCATTTCGGATATCTTGCGATGTTGAAGTCGTTGGAATAGCAGAGCTCTTCTCAACATGGGACATGTTATTAGATGTCTCCTGCTTGAATTCCGTATGATGATCTTTATTCCGCGGTAATGCTTTGTCGGTGACGTCAGACTCATTGGGCATAATATCTTTTTCGACTGCCTTATTTTCCGTTGGAACAATTGTTGTTGGCTCTATTAAATGAGGCTCAGTATTTAATGGTTGCGCAGGAATATCACTCAACTGATTGTCAAGATTATCGTGAGACTTTTCATTTATCGGCTTGGCAGCATTCACCATAGCTTCATATTGTTCAGTGGTAATAATGTAACTGTTTATTTTCACCTCCTCTGGAATGGTGGCTATAACCTCTTTGCGTTGCTGGTTACTTTGCTGCCAAAATAACGCCAAAATTCCAAACAAGATGATGTGAATAATAATGGCCACAGTAATCGGTTTGAGTAAGCCGCCATGACCTCTTGTTATGATTTCATAGGCGTCATTCTCATTTTGAAGCTTGTTTTCTATACCCATAATCGCTGTTATCTAAAATATCCTTTTAGGTCCATCATCTCATATCAAAACATATGGCAAGATAATCCAATTCCAAAAAACAATAATGCTAAACAATTTGAATGTTAAACGGGTGTAAAGTTCAGATTGATTAAAAATATTGATACTGATGACAACTCAACATCAAAACAATTAACACAATCAACACAATCAACACAATCAACATAATTTCAGCTTACACCTGTAAGCTAAGTATGGTTTTTTATTTTATCCCCTGTTAAACTGGCTACGTATTTTACGCGATTAATAAGTAATAACACTATGGCAATAGCTTCAGACACGATAATTAACGACTCAAGTTCTAACAGCACATCTGATTACAGTGTAAGAGAAGAATTGGCCAATACTATATCCCATGGGCTGGGAGTATTAGCTGGCATAGTCGGGTTAGCATTTATGCTAATCAATGCACGAGATGATCTCAGTGCAGTTCAATTAACAGGCATTACCATTTATGGCATCAGTATTATTTTACTGTTTTTAGCCTCAACCTTATATCATTCTAGCCGCACAGCTGTATGGCGAAAACGATTCAAAATGGCTGATCATTGTGCCATTTATACTTTAATTGCTGGCACCTATACCCCGTTAATGTTGATTACATTACAAAATGATAATGCATTAACCATTTTAACCGCTATTTGGTGTTTAGCCTTGGGCGGAATTGTCTTCAAAACCTTGTTTATCGGCCGTTTTAAAGCATTCAGTTTACTATTATATCTCCTTATGGGCTGGCTTTGCGTGACTGTAATGCATGATTTAATTGCCAACATGAGTCAGACCAGTTTCAACTTACTCATCAGTGGTGGCTTATCTTACAGCCTAGGCGTTATTTTTTATGCGAATAAAAAAATCCCCTACAACCATGCAATCTGGCATTTATTCGTACTGGGTGGGGCTTTCACACACTTCTTCTCAATCTATTTAGTCATTACACATTAGACCCATTGTCTCAAAAAACTCAACAGCTACTGTGTTGTTGAGTTCTATTATCTGCTATGAAAATTTCACGTTTTAATGCAAAATCAATCATCCGTTTCTAAACATACAATAATATGTATTCCGAGCATAAATGGACTGCCGTTGAAAAAATTTCATTCGTTGTTAATATCATTCCAGCAGGAAAGGTTTTACCTTACGGTAAAGTAGCAGATTTAGCCGGGCTGCCAGGCCGTGCTAGGTATGTGTCTCGCGCGCTCAAGCTTGCCCCTTCAGAGGCAAATTTGCCCTGGCATCGAGTGATCAATTCAGCAGGTAAAATATCATTTCCCAAAAATAGTGATTTGTTCCAACAACAAACTGAATTATTAAGATTAGAAGGCATAGAAGTGAACCAGGGCAATATTTCATTGTCGAAATATTTATGGCAACCTGATCTAGCAACATTAGTTATGACTCTTCCTTTTTAGGAACAGTATTTTTTAGGATGAAACACATTGCAAATAACTTATTTAAAAACAATGCATAATGCCATCTTTTTGCCATCGTTTATTGTTGGCATCTTTGCAATATCACCTGCAACTTTGGCCAATAGCATCCCTTTAAATGCAATTGAAACCGAAGCCCCTCTCGTTCCGCAAGCGGATGACACAAGCACCTTAGACTACAAGGTATTATTAGCCCCATTGATCCCGCAAACCGCTCACTATAAAGCCTATTATGGCAGTTTTGAGTTAGGGGATGCTAAGTTCACTCTACCAGCGACTGATAGTAGTTATTACAAATATAATTTTGAAAGTGAAGTCGGTTTATTGATGCTGTCGGATGGACGTAAATTACAAAGTGATTTTACTCTCGAAAACGGTAAATTAGTGCCATTTCGCTATGTTCATGAGCGCACAGGTACTGGCAGTGAATATACTGAACAAACAGCATTTGCGCGTTCACAAAACTTCATACATACCATTTATAAACTTGATGCGTTGAAACTGGATTATCACGAGACAATTTTCGACCCTTTGATGGTGCAGTTACAGTTCAGAATGGATGTCATTAGTAATAAAAGACCATTGAATTACAAAATGGTGAAGGAAAAAGAAGTTGATGAATATGACTTTAAAATTATCGGTAATGAAACGATAACCGTTGCAGGAGGCACCTTCGACACCGTCAAATTTGAAGTTGTACGGAGTAGTACTAAAAGACAAACTTTTTTCTGGATGGCCCCTAAATTAGCCTATTTACCGGTGCGATTAAGTCATTTTTCAAAAGGCAGCAAACAATTAGATATTCAATTAGCTGATTATACATTTGATAAACCCTTACCTGAGATCCCAAGCTTGGATCTCGTACATGAGCAAGCTATTTTCAGCGCCTATATGGCCCAAAAGGCGTTATCTGCAGAAACTGAAAAACAAGATGATTCAGAAGCTAACATTAACCATGAGGTCAGTCCTGATAAGTTTAGTGAACAAGAAGTTTCTGATTTAAAAGATATGGTAATCAACTAATACGCTTGATTCAGTATATAAGAAAGCCAGGTTTTGCTGGCTTTCGTATCATAAATCATTAGCCGATTTTATATCGCCTTTATGAAATAAACGCCAGTCACCCGGTGAGAGGACTTGCCATTGTTCATTGTTGGTTAACGGTCTGGTTGCTATAACCGTTACCACATCATTAGGGGTGGTTTCTTTTTGAAAATCAATCACCACATCGGTATCAATTAACTTAGCCTGACCAAAAGGTGCTCTACGAGTGATATGGCATAGATTATTGGTACAATAAGCCATTAAATCGATACCATCACTCAAGATCATATTAAACACACCTAATTGACGAATTTCATCCGCTAATGTGGCGATATATTCAAAAACAGGTTTCATATCAACAGGAGCGGTATCTCCAAACTGCAGCACTACTTTTTCTAGTATCCAACAAAAAGCCATTTCGCTGTCAGTGTCGCCAACCGCTTGAAAACGACTTAAATTAAATTTGCTTTCGTAATCGGTTAACTGACCATTATGCGCATATGTCCAATATCGTCCCCATAATTCGCGGGTAAAAGGATGTGTGTTTTCAAGGGATACACACCCACGATTCGCCTGACGAATATGACTGACCACTATCTCACTTTTTATCGGATAAGATTTTATTAACTGCGCGATATGAGATTGGCTGCTTGGACAAGCATCTTTGAATGTGCGACTGCCCTTGCCTTCATAAAAAGTAATTCCCCAACCGTCAACATGTGGCCCCGTCACACCACCACGCTCTGCCAAGCCTGTGAAACTAAAAACAATATCTGTAGGGACATTGGCACTCATGGCAAGTAATTCGCACATTTATTAAGCCTTTTTCGTTACTAATTGATCAAATTATTACTGATATCCATATTGTATCTTTACTGGCAAATCAGTGGAACAAGATTGACACAATTAAATTTAAACAATTGTTTGAAAAATACTTGTATTCATCGCAGCATAAGGTTAAATTTTATGTGGCACAGGTCAGACCACAGTCTATACTTGTGATTAAGATCAATAAAAATTAGCCTTTCACACAATGGAACTGGCTTTAAGGAGAGAGTAAAGTGACCACCCTACTACTGATCATCGCTATGATCTTTGTGCTCGGCACAATGTCTTACCTAAGGGTATCGCTTGTCACCACCACAATAGCTGCGGCTGTTGTTTTGGGTGTTGGTAGCGCAATGGACATCGTAGGTTCTGCTGCTTGGATAGTATTCCTAGTATTAGCATTACCTTTTAATATCAAATCATTCAGACAGAATTTTATCAGCCGTCCGCTGCTTAAAGTGTATCGCGGTATCATGCCTGAAATGTCTTCTACTGAAAAAGAAGCCATTGAAGCGGGTACAACCTGGTGGGAAGCGGATCTATTCGCTGGTAATCCTAACTGGAGCAAATTACACAACTATCCTCAATCTCGCCTTACCGCTGAAGAACAAGCTTTCATAGATGGCCCAGTTGAAGAAGTGTGTAAAATGGTTAATCAACACCAAGTGTCTCACGAGCTAGGCGACTTGCCACAAGAAGTATGGCAATACCTAAAAGACCATGGTTTCTTTGCGATGATTATCAAAAAGAAATATGGTGGTTTAGAGTATTCTGCTTATGCACAATCTCGTGTGCTACAAAAATTGGCAGGCTTAAGCAGTGAGCTCGCATCGACTGTAGGTGTACCAAATTCATTAGGACCTGGTGAGTTATTACAACATTATGGTACGACTGAACAGCAAGATCATTACTTACCACGCTTAGCCAAAGGTTTAGAAGTTCCATGTTTTGCATTGACTAGCCCTGAAGCGGGTAGTGATGCGGGTTCTATTCCTGATTTTGGTATTGTCTGTAAAGGTGAATTCCAAGGCGAAGAAGTACTTGGAATGAAGTTAACCTGGAACAAGCGTTACATTACCCTGGCTCCAGTGGCAACCGTACTTGGTTTAGCCTTTAAACTGCGCGATCCTGACCGTCTATTAGGTGGTGAAGAAGAGCTAGGAATAACCTGTGCCTTAATTCCAACGGATATTCCTGGAGTTGAAACTGGCCGTCGTCATTTCCCGCTTAACTGTATGTTCCAAAACGGACCAACACGTGGTAATGAAGTCTTCGTGCCATTAAGCTTTATTATTGGTGGACCTGAAATGGCTGGCCAAGGCTGGCGTATGCTGGTTGAGTGTTTATCTGTAGGTCGTGGTATTACCCTACCATCAAACTCAGCTGGTGGAGTCAAAACTGCGGCTATCGCGACAGGTGCTTATGCTCGTATTCGTCGTCAATTTAAATTACCTATCGGTAAGTTAGAAGGTATTGAAGAGCCCATGGCACGCATTGGTGGTAACGCATACCTTATGGATGCAGTTACCAGCTTAACTACAACGGCAATCGATTTAGGCGAAAAACCTTCGGTAATTTCAGCCATAGTTAAATTCCACCTAACTGACAGAATGCAAAAATGTATTATTGATGCGATGGATATCCATGGTGGTAAAGGGGTATGTTTAGGCCCTAATAACTACCTAGGTCGTGGTTACCAGGCTGCACCTATTGCTATTACTGTTGAAGGTGCAAATATCCTAACCCGTTCTATGATTATCTATGGTCAAGGTGCAATTCGTTGTCATCCATATGTATTGGCTGAAATGGAATCGGCATTCGACACTGATGCAAGTCGTGGTTTAATGAACTTTGACGATGCGATTTTTGGTCATATTGGTTTCGCAATATCTAACTTCACCCGTAGTTTCTGGATGGGTTTAACCGGTGCACGTTTCTCAAATGCGCCTTACTCAGACAAAACTAAACGTTATTACCAGCAAATGAACCGTTTCAGTGCTAACTTAGCGTTACTATCTGACTTAGCAATGGGCACATTAGGCGGAAACCTCAAACGTAAAGAACGTATTTCAGCTCGTTTAGGTGACTTACTTAGCCAGCTATACCTAGTGTCTGCCACGTTAAAACGTTATCAGGATGATGGTCGTTTGACGGAAGATTTACCGTTGGTTCAATGGGCTGTTGAAGATTCATTGTATAAATTACAAGATTCTTTAGATGACTTACTTAACAACTTCCCAATGGGATTAGGCCACGCATTGCGTTGGGTTATATTCCCATTCGGCCGCCCTGTTAAGCGCCCTACTGATACACTGGATCATAAAGTCGCACAAATCATGCAAACACCTTGTGCTAGCCGTGATCGTTTAGGTAAAGGTCAATTCTTTACTAACAGTGAGCACAACGCTGTGGGAATTCAAGAGCAAACATTTATTGATATCCTTGCTTGTGAGCCTTTATACGACAAAGTATGTAAAGCAGCAGGTAAACGTTTACCCTTTATGTGGTTAGATAAGATAGCGGCAGAAGGTAAAGCGTTAGGTATACTAAGTGAAGCCGAAATTGCCTTACTTGAGCGTGCTGAAATTGGTCGTATGAAGTCAATCAATGTTGATGATTTTGATACTGAAACACTACGCGCCAACATTAAAGCCCCTATTAAGCAAGAAAAAGCAGCTTAACAACCGCATTTAATGATAAAAGGGTAAAGCATTGCTTTACCCTTTTTTATTTAAGGAATAAAAATGAATTTACGTGAAATGACCGGATTGCAAATCATGCAGGCCATGCTTGATGGCCATATTCCAGCACCATCAATTACTCACACAATGCCAATGAAAGCAATTCAAGTTTCTGACGGTGAGATTACCTTTGAAGCTCAAGCGGATGAAAGGCACTTAAATCCAATGGGCGGCGTCCATGGCGGTTTTGCTGCCACTGTACTAGATTCAGCAACTGCATGTGCGGTGCATTCTGCTCTGCCCGCTGGAGCAAGTTATGCCACTATAGATTTAAACGTTAAAATGGTGCGCCCAGTACCTAAAAACCAAGCGGTTTTTGCCACTGGAAAACTCATTAATTTATCAACCAGTTTAGCCATTGCAGATGCCACATTAACCGATAAACAAGGTCGATTACTGGCAACCGCCAGTGCAAGCTGTATGGTGAGTCGATAAAGCTTTAACACCACTGATACCGGCCGATTGCATGTTCATGCTATACCGTTTGTTCACAACTGTTTTTTCCCCTAATTTAATGCTGTTTGATGTCAGTTATCGATAAAATAAATCAGTTTTCAAACGTAAAAAAGCCCGTCATTGACGTAATGCTATTCGGATAAGCATTACTGTTTATATTTAAGTGGATAGCGGCTAGGTATATAGAGCACTGATCGTGGAT
>NZ_JAPJEE010000002.1:267247-434261 GCF_030731885.1 Shewanella sp. ULN5 | reverse complement strand
GTTAGCTCAGTCGGTAGAGCAGTTGGCTTTTAACCAATTGGTCGAAGGTTCGAATCCTTCACGACCCACCACTTTTTTAAATCGTGGCTAAAGAATTTAAATCAATCACTGCAGTTAATATTTCATCAAGTCGTTACCGTCTTAATATTTTAATACCCATTCCTAAATTCAAATCAATATCTCTTAATAAGTTTTAGTCCTCAATACTACAAAACCGATAAACTTCAAATAACTCCTTTCATTCTTTAATTATTAAACTATCTAATTTTCTAAGATTAAATTCGTTTCACCACTGGTTAACAATCTGAATGACTTTAGACGTCGATATTCAAGATTTTAGATTTAACCTTAAATTTTACGCTGTTAATTAAGTTGAAGTTACGTATCAATAGCAAAGTTCACCTAGGTGAACTTTGTTTTTTGGCATAAGTTTCTGTTTTATAATGCTTTATATATTTGATTGCGTTGGTTGTGCATTCTGTATATTCGTTGCTGCTTTACCAAGCTCCCAGCTTTGCTTAATGGCAAATCGACATTCCTACCGAACCAGCATCAGACTGGTTAAGATTACGTTTGTTGAAAAATAAATGGCTAATTACAATTGATAGCTATTTTTGTTGATTTGCGTATTTTGTCCTAGTTTAGTGTTTACTTCTCTACTTTTGTCTTATAGACCTATTGCTAATGTTTCATTTTTGTTAATTAAGACATATTGCTCAAGATTAAAACAATAATTTGGAGAGCACGGATGAAACATCTTAAACTTGCAGCATTGATTTCTGGGGCGATGCTGGCTATGACAGGTACTGCGTATGCTAAAACTGACATGACCTTTGGTGGCTATATTAAAGCGGACGTTATGTTCAGTGATTACGGTAATGGCGCACCGGATTCAGGCAGTTTATCTCGCCAGTTTTATGTCCCAGGTACTATTTACGGTGAAAAAGGTAATGGCAAACAGGTTGTCGACTTTCAAGCTCGCGAATCACGCTTTAATTTTAAAACCGTCACGGATTTGGAAGGTGGTCACTCGTTAACGGGTTTTATTGAGTTAGACTTTATGACTCATACCGATGGTAACGAACGTGTATCAAATAGTTATTCTCCTCGGATCCGCCATGCTTTTGTGACGTATGACAATTGGACCATAGGCCAAACCTGGACCACATTCCAAAATCCGGGTGCTTTGCCTGAAAACTTAGATTTTGTTGGCGCAGCTGATGGTACGCCTTTTGTTCGCCAAGCATTGATTAAATACACTAGCGGTAATTTCCAAATCGCATTAGAAAACCCCGAAACTACACTGACCCCTAATAATACAGGTGGTGCACGTATTACAAGTGGTAGTGGCGTTGTTCCTGATGTGATCGCCCGTTATAACTTTTCTCAAGAAGGTGGCGCTGCGTATTCATTAGCGGCTATTGTGCGCCAATTGAATGTTGAAGAACTTCAAGGCACAACACAGTTAGATTCTACTGATGTGGGTTATGGTGTTAGCTTTGCAGGTGTGATCCCCGTAGGTAAAGATGATTTTAAATTTACCGCGACTTATGGTGAAGGCTTAGGCCGTTACATGGCCTTAAACTACGCTAACGCGGGTGTGCTAGACAGTAATAATGAAATCCAAACCATTACTTCATATGGTGGTTTTGTTTCTTATCGTCACTGGTGGAGCGAACAATGGCGTTCAAGCTTTACTCTATCAGGTTTCTCTGCCGATAATGATGTCAACTTAACTGGTGGCAGTGTTAACAAAGAAGCGTATTCTGGATATGTAAACTTACTGTACTCTCCGTCTAAGCCATTAACCTTTGGTGTTGAATACATGCACGCATTAAATGAAAGAGAAGATGGTGTTGATGGCGATTTAAATCGCATTATGTTCTCGGCTAAATATGTTCTTTAATCCCTTCAGGGGAACTCTTTAAAGCCATAAAAAAAGGACCCTAACACTGTTAGAGTCCTTTTTTATTATCAATAAGTCTTAATCAAGCAAGCCATTTTGACGAACATATTGATCAAAATCCGTGTATCCGCCAATTGGAACTTCATCAACAAAAATCTGTGGCACGGTTTCAACCGTTTTGCCGACACTTTTAGATAAATCTGCTTTAGAAATCCCTTCTGCGTGAATATCCACATACTTAAATTTAAAATCTTCACGGTGTGCAGTTAATTTTTCAGATAATTCAACTGCACGAACACAGTATGGACAGCCTGGGCGACCAAAAATAACAACAAACATAATAACTCCTACTTTTCGATTTGTTGTGTTTATAGCACAACTATTTTCCAATTCATAACCTGATGAAGTGAATTTGGCTTAACCTTCGTCTAGGCAGATCAAATGTGGATGCAAAAACAGCAATTAAGCGTAATAGAGATTGCTTGGCTACGCACATACGTTGATTTTTAGAAACGGATTGGTGCGAGTCATTAATTGTCATTTTTAGCCAATCACTCTAGGCCAAGGGGCATTACCGTTAACTAAAATCGGTTTTATATTTACCTTGATAGTCAAAAAAGAGATCAACTAATTTCCAATGCTGCTTTTGTTTTTTCAGTAATAATAAATCAGGCTGTCTGAATCTAAGTTGATCGGCTAAAACTTGTCCAACATTATCATATTTAGGATGGGGCATCCCAGGTGTACGAGTATGACTAAGCACAAATGCAGCATAAAAAGCTTTCTTTTGTGGTGATGTGTCAAACTTGAAATGTTGCTTAAAATCATTACCTTCAATATCAATGTATTGAATGACTAGGCAATTCTTATCTTGGGTAAACAGCATTTGCTGACACTTAAATAAGTGATGGTGTTGTGATTGTAAAACTTGCTTAAGTCGCTTATCTGGATCGATTAAGGTTGAGTTACAGTTTTGGCATATTCTGGCGGCAATATCATTTTCAGCACCGCAATCTGGACAAGCTTTTGAACGAAAGCGAAAGTCGCATTGTATTGCAATGTTGGCTTCATCAGTCATTAATCCCTGACAACGTCGTCCAAAATGTTCAATGATATCGCCATCGTTATCTACCAGTCCCCAAAAAGTGTTGGCAAATTGGCAGACTGGACAATGCACCTGCACTGGCACGGATTTACTATTGGGTTTTATCTGGCCCACCTCAGGAAAATATAAATCGAAACCATTAGCCGCATAATCAATTACCAGGCAATCAGCTTTATCTGGTGCTAAACGAAGCCCACGCCCCACCATTTGCTGAAATAAGCTAACTGATGCTGTCGGTCTTAAAATAGCAATTAAGTCCACATGGGGCGCATCAAAGCCTGTGGTGAGAACGGCGACATTGACTATGTATTTAATCTGCTGCGCTTTAAAGGCATCAATAATGGTGTCGCGTTCATTATGGGGAGTAGCAGCAGTGATTAATGCCGCTTTGGTTGGCGTGGCGGCATTGTCGATAAGCTTGTTTAATAAGCCAATAATTTCCTGCGCGTGACGCACCGTTGCAGCAAAAATAATTACCCCTTTACGAACATTTGCCAGTTGGACGATTTGTTTGACTATCGCGGTTGTGGCACGACCTTGATGGTTGAGTATCGATTCCACTTCTTGCTGATTAAACTCGCCGCTTTCTGTCGGTTCAAGTTGACTAAAATCGTACTGGGCACTGAGGCCATCAAATAACTTAGGCGCAGTTAAAAAGCCTTGCTTGATAAGCGGGCGCATGGGTAATTCAAAGATACATTTATCGAACACAGCATTGTCAGTGTTGCCAACTTTACCGTGGTAATGGTGATGATATATCCAGCCAATGCCCAAACGATAAGGGGTCGCGGTGAGCCCTAGAATTTTAATCGCAGGGTTTTGCTTTTTTAGGTGTTGTAGAATTTGCTGATACTGGCTGGTTTTTTCATTACTGACACGATGGCATTCATCAATAATCACCAGCGAAAAAGGCTGGTTGAATTTATCTAATGCCCGCGCTGCTGACTGTACGCTGGCGACGACGGTTTTGCCGTTAGCTTTTTTCTGGTTTAATCCGGCAGAGTAAATATTGGCAGCCTGGGTGAGTAAGCCGACTTTTTCAGCATTTTGCGCAACTAACTCTTTTACATGGGTAAGTACTAATACATTGCCGTTGGCGATGCGAGCCAGTTCAGCAATTACAATGCTTTTACCTGCACCCGTTGGCAAAGCCAATACGGCAGATTGTTGGCTGCTGCGAAAGTGCTTGATGGCGGCGTTAACCGAATCCTGTTGGTAATCGCGCAGTTGCAAAGTAGGTGCGTCAGTAGAAGCTTTCAAATATTAGGTTCAACATACATTGGGTTAGCTATGGTTGGATAATATCATGGTTATAGGGCCAGGTTAGCTTTAACGGCTTCAACAAAGGTTCTGGAAACTGGCACTTCAAGGTGATTGGTTAACAACAATGACATTTTTCTATTTTCTTTATTGACCGACACCACGGCATGGTTTGCTACCCACCAGGAACGATGTGTTTGCAAGCCAGGAAACCCTTCTAGCTGCATTAAGGCATCTTTTAAGCGCATTAACAGCATATGTTGGCCTTTATCTGTGTGTACTTTTAAATAGTGATCATCCATTTCTAAACACAGCAATTGTCCGCGCTTTTCTAATGGTAATAAGCCCATAAACTGTTCAATTTGAATGGTATCTATATCACGACTTTGTTGATGCTGTTCAATGACCTTTTGCGATTGCTCAATGACGTGTTTTGATTGTTCAAGTTGCTGTTTTTGATGATTAACATGATTTTGTAACATGCTGACAAAGGTAATAATGCTGCCAATAACCAGGGTGTTAGGCAGCGCGAGTAGAAAATTATCAGCTAATTGTAATGTGTGTTCAAAAAACAGCCAGCCAATAAAAGGCACAATTAGACTCATTATTAGGCTGGCTAATAGTGATGATATTGCTACCCGTTGCCAGAGCGTAGTGATGCTTTTTGCTAAGTATTTATGGCCTAAATTGATCAGTGGCATATAAATTAAATAGCCACAAATACAGGTAAACACCCAGTAACTCATCGACAATAATAGGGGGAATTGATCCATGCCGAAGGGGCGCATAAAGCCAATAAATAATCCAATAAACACCACAATAAGCAGTTGGCGCAGTAATTTGTTTTTAGTGGGCTCAGATTTTAGTTGTTGATTATTTGAGGGTATTTCACGATTCGTCAAAGGTACACATTCCTTTTTAGTTACATTTTACGAAGTTTTTGGGTCACTTTACGAAAAGCGACTTTGATTTTTTATCGCACCATTCTATCGTCTTTTCAACACGAAGCAATGGCGAGGTTGGCTCGGTTTATGTCGAGGCTAACGGCCATTTGAAATAGCACATTTATCACAGACGATAGGAATATAACAATGCCGATATTCGCGACTAAACTGGCTCGACCATTGACACATAATGAAGTGACGTTATTGACTCAAACCAAGGGCGGCAAAATGGGTAAATCATCCTTATTAGCGCTTTCGGTGTTATTTGCATCTATGTGGGTTAATTCCTCCACTTTTGCCGCAGATATTAAGCTTGAGATTGCAGGGGTAAATGCCCAGCAAAGTAAGATTTATGTGCAGCTGTTTAAGGGTGAAGATAATTACTTAAATGACAATGCGCTAACTGCGACTTACATTCAGGCTAAAGCGGGGCTTAATTTTGTGTCTTTTACCGATGTTCCGGCTGGGGAGTATGTGGTGCGCTTTTATCAGGACGAGAATAATAACGGCACGTTAGACACCAATTTATTTGGCATGCCATCTGAAGGGTATGGTTTTTCCAACAATGCTAAACCTAATTATGGCCCTGTTGCTTATACGGACGCTGCTTTTACGGTCACTGAAGACCCATCAACCCAGATTAACCACACACAGATCATTTATTAAGCCACTCATTTTGAAGATGACAATTTTGCAGATGGTAATTTTGAAGGTGACAATTTTGGAGATGAGCATGCAACGCAGACAATTTTTAAAAGGGATGAGTGTAATAGGGGCATCAAGCATGTTGCCCGGTGCAATGAATGCGCTGGCATCATCTGCCCCTGTTGTGGTGAATATTAAGCAGCAATTTAATCAGGCGCTGGCACAGCACCCTGAGTTAATTGGTTTTGCTAATGTTGAAGCCAATTTTGAGCCGCAACCGCTGACGATTGAAGGGCGTATACCTGCCGACTTACAAGGTGTTTTTTATCGTAACGGCCCTGGCAAATATGAGCGTGGCGACATTCGTTATTTACATGCCTTTGAAGGCGACGGTATGTTGCAGCGCTTTGAGATTAGCGACCAAAAAATAGTCCACCGTGGCCAATTTATTAACACGCCTAAGTTTGCTAAAGAGCAGCAGGCACAGCGGTTTGTTTACTCGGGTCCTGATACTAAAATTGCCCATGCTTTGCCTGTGACCAACGCTGATATGGTTAATACCGCGAATACTAATATTATTGCTGTGGGGGATGATCTTTGGGCGCTGTGGGAGGGAGGATCACCGTCTCAAATTGACCGAGATACCATGCAATATACTCAACAGGTTAATTTAGGCGCGGGGTCAAAATATGAAAACAGCTTAAAAGGACTGCCTTTTTCAGCGCACCCTAAAATTGACCCTAATGGGGATATTTGGAATTTTGGGTTGCATCCATCAGGTCAGGTGGTGATTTATCAATTAGCGGCTAATGGCAAAGTTAAAAATGTAGGGCTAATTAACAGCCAATACCGTGGCGGTATGCTGCATGATTTTTTGATTACCGATAAAAGTGTGCTAATTATTTTACCGTCATTGTTTGTTGATAAGGCGATTGAAGGCCATTTTGCCCGCACTCAATATAATCGCGATATGTCAATGAGTGTATTGGTGATCAATAAGCAGTCTCTTAAGGTGACTAAACGCTTTGAGTTACCCGCAGGTTTTGCATTTCATTATGGTAATGCGTGGGAAGAAGCCAATGGCACCATTCACTTTGACGCTAGCTTGTATCCTAATGTTGATGTGCTGCATAAGTTGGCGAATGTGATGCAAGGTAAGATGTCGCAGGCAAGTGTTAAGGCGCAAACAGCGCTGTTTAGTTTATATATTGATGGCACTTATGATATGCAAACCGTGGGCGATAGCAGTGAGTTCCCGCGGGTATGCGACCATCTTGTGGGGCTTAAAAATCAGTATTTGTATCACTTGTCAGCTAAATCTAGCAGCTTATGGAGCGATACCTTGTCGTCTTTGCACATTGATACCGGTGCAACGCAGCATTATCATTTTGGCGATGATTATTTAGTTGAAGAGCATGTTAGTGTGTGCCCAAAAGGGGTTGAAGGCAGCGGCTACTTAATGGGCACCGCATTGCATGTGCCGAGCAAACGCACTTGCTTGAATATTTTTGCGGCGAATGACTTAGCATCCGGTCCTTTAGCTCGTGCCTGGCTTTCTCATCATCTGCCACTGGGCTTTCATGGTAATTTTGTCGCGGGTTAACAAAACTAACTCATATCTAACTGATTAAAACATAGCTGGGCAGGTGTGCTGTCAGGTTTGTGCAGGTTATCAATTTGCAGAATCAAATAAGCACTAGCCAAAAAAAGCCCCTCATAATGAGGGGCGAAAAAGAGAAACTGGTTAGTATTTCTCTAGGGTGGATGGAAATAACAAATGGAAATAAGCCGATCGTGTTTATGCGAGCAAAAGGGTTGAACAGTGGGTTTCTGTTCAACTCAGTTTGTTGCTACTCAGTTTTGTTTAAACGCGTTTCAATTAAGGTATCAATAACCGCTGGATCGGCCAGTGTTGAAGAATCACCTAAATTGGTTACCTCGTTAGCGGCAATTTTACGTAAGAAACGACGCATAATTTTGCCTGAACGGGTTTTAGGTAATCCTGTTGCCCACTGAATTAAATCCGGTGTAGCTAACGCGCCAATTTCTTTACGAACCCATAAACGCAACTCTTGACGTAACTCTTCAGTAGGTTCGACATCACGCGTTAAAGTGACGTAGGCATAAATACCCTGACCTTTAATGTCATGTGGGTATCCCACTACCGCGGCTTCTGCTACTAGTTCATGTGCAACTAAAGCGCTTTCAACCTCAGCGGTACCTAAACGGTGACCTGATACGTTAATGACGTCATCCACACGACCAGTAATCCAGTAATACCCGTCCTCGTCACGGCGAGCACCGTCACCAGTGAAGTACATACCACGGAAGGTTTTAAAGTAAGTTAGAGCAAAACGATCGTGGTCGCCATAAATGGTACGCATTTGTCCTGGCCATGAATCTAAAATAACTAAATTGCCTTCTGTTGCACCGTCAACAATGTTACCCATGTTATCGACTAGGGCAGGTTGCACACCAAAGAAAGGACGTGTTGCGGAACCAGGCTTAGTATCAGTGGCACCCGGTAATGGGCTAATCAAAATGCCACCGGTTTCAGTTTGCCACCAGGTGTCTACAATTGGGCATTGCTCATGTCCAATCACTTCATGGTACCAACGCCATGCTTCAGGGTTAATTGGTTCACCAACTGAGCCCATAATGCGCAGTGAATCACCTTTATAGTCACTGAATTGCTCTTTACCTTCAGCCATTAACGCACGAATTAACGTGGGTGCAGTATAAAGAATATTCACTTGATGACGGTCAATCATTTCACCTAAACGAGAAGGTGTAGGTGAATTAGGCACGCCTTCATGTATTAGCACAGTGGCGCCATTAGCGAGAGGACCATAAACCATATAGGAGTGGCCCGTAATCCAACCCACATCGGCAGTACACCAGTAAACTTCACCAGGTTTATAATCAAACACATATTCATGGGTCATTGATGCATAAACCATGTAACCACCCGTGGTGTGTAACACACCTTTAGGGTTACCGGTTGAGCCAGAGGTATACAGCAAGAATAGTGGGTCTTCTGCACCCATTTCTTCATATTGGCAATGTTCTGATGCAACATCCATCAATGCATTCCACCAGATGTCACGGCCTTCAACCCAATCGATGTCTCCGCCGGTACGGTTAAGTACAATGACCTTTTCAACACAGTTCACATCTGGGTGTGCAATTGCTTCATCGACACTGCGTTTAAGTGGAATTTTACGTCCGCCACGAATGCCTTCATCGGCTGTGATGATAACTTTTGATTTACCGTCAATCACGCGAGAGGCGATCGAGTCTGGGGAAAAACCACCAAACACGACAGAATGAATAGCGCCAATACGGGCACAGGCCAGCATTGCTACAGCTGCTTCAGGTACCATAGGCATATACATGGTAACCACATCACCTTTAGTCACGCCTTGGCTTCGTAGGGCGTTGGCAAACTTACATACATCAGCATGCAGTTCAGCATAGGTGATTTTGCGTTGCTCACTGGCGTCATCGCCTTCCCAAATAATTGCAACAGTGTCACCATTTTTTTCAAGATGACGGTCTAAACAGTTGGCAGAGGCGTTTAATGTGCCATCATAAAACCAATTGATTGATAAATTGTGATCGTCAAACGAGGTTTTTTTCACTTTAGTGTAAGGCTTGATCCAATCAATGCGCTTACCATGTTCTCTCCAGAAACCTTCTGGATTAACAATGGACTCCTGGTACATTTTTTTATATTGATCATTATCGACCAGTGCATTTTCAGCGATAGCGCTAGGCACTTTGTAGAGAGACTGCGAGCTCATAGGGGCTTCCCTTTCTATAAATGGCGTGGTGAAAGTATCATCTGCAACAGGCTTATAACACTATTAGACCTTGGTCTAGTTTAATAAAGTCCTTATTATTTAACCTGTTGCACGTGCTAAACTGTTGTACTTTTAGACATGTATGTTGTGAATTCTATTGCGCATCATGATATTGCTTGTTTAATGGACAATCATTGAAGGCTTTGAAAAGATAACCAAATAACAACAAGAATGATATCGGATGACTCATTCAATAATTCAAGGTAATAAATCGCGTTATGAATTTAACTCTTTTTGTGGCAATTATTGCCGTGTGTTATGTGTCGCTGCTGTTTATTTTGGCGTGGGGTGCAGAACGTTGGTTCACTAAAATCACCCAAAAAGTGCAAGTGTGGATTTATGGTTTGAGCCTAGCGGTTTATTGCTCATCTTGGAGCTTTCTTGGCACTGTTGGCCAGTCTGCCAATAATTTGTGGTCTTTTTTACCGATTTTTATTGGCCCGATCATCATTTTTACCTTTGGTTTTGGGTTGCTTCGCAAAATGGTGGTAGTGTCTAAAGCGCAAAATATTACCTCGGTGGCTGACTTTATTGCTGCTCGATACGGTAAGTCCCAGTTACTTGCGGCGTTAGTCACTTTGATTGCTTTATTTGGCATCATGCCGTACATCGCTTTGCAGCTCAAAGCCATGGTGTTTTCGCTGAATTTATTTCAACCCGCAGATGCGCCTTTAAACCAGCAGGGCGTGCCTTTACTGATCACCTTTATTTTGGCTGTATTTGCCATTTTATTTGGTACTCGCAAGTTAGATGCCACCGAACACAATCCTGGCATGATGGTCGCTATTGCCTTTGAGTCATTGGTGAAGTTAACCGCATTTTTGCTGGTGGGTGTGGTAATCAGTTTTGGTTTTTTTGATGGCTTTGATGATATTTGGCAGCAGGCAAATGAGCGTGATTTAATTGAATTTGGCCAGTTAAGAATTGAGTCTCTCTTGCCCGAGCTAGTGGTTGGTATGGCAGCTTTTTTGTGTATGCCAAGACAGTTTCATGTGATGGTAGTTGAGTGTGGTGGAGAATCTATTCTCAAAAAAGCCCGCTGGATATTCCCAATTTATCTAGCATTATTTGGTATTTTTGTCGCGCCTTTAGCGCTTGCGGGTAAAATATTATTAGGAGATAGCGTCGCTGCCGATACTTATGTGATTAATTTACCGCTGGCGTTAGACCAGCCCATATTGGCGGTCATTGCGCTATTGGGTACCTTATCAGCCGCAACTGGCATGGTGATTGTGGCTGTGGTCACTATCAGCGTAATGATCAGTAATGAATGGCTAGTACCAATCATGCTGCGAACCGGGCAAATCAGGCAGAAAAATTTCAGTCAATTCTCGCAGTTACTCCTTAATGCCAGACGTTTGGCAATTGTCATTATTCTTGGATTTGGCTATATCAGCTACTTAACCTTCGTTGATAGTGATTCTCTGTCACACTTGGGGATGATGTCGTTTGGCGCGTTCGCCCAGCTTGCGCCAGCCTTAATTGGTGGTTTGTATTGGAAATACGGTAACCGTAATGGGGTGTACTTAGGCTTAAGTGTGGGCTTTAGTTTGTGGTGTTACATTCTGTTTTTCAGTGACAATGATGTTAGCGCACTGGCCCATTTGGGCGCCAATCAGGGTATATTAGACACCATCAAACCCAATGTCAGTGATATTCTAACCGCGCTATTAGCCAATATAATTTGTTATGTCTTAGGGTCTTTATGGTTCAGAGCTGGTGTTGCTGAGCGAATTCAAGCCAGTAACTTTGTTAAACCCTGGCATTTAAAACAAAATGACAGTAAGCGTCAGGGGCCGATTGCCCAGCAGGATTTACTGATCCTCGCCAGCCGCTTTGTTAGCCCAACCCGCGCCTATGAAAGCTTTAGCCGTTTTTCAGCCGACGCCGTTAAAAGTGACAGTTGGCATAAAGCTGCGCCCGATGAACTTATCGCCCATACAGAACACATGTTGGCTGGGGTACTAGGTGCATCCAGTGCTAAGTTGGTGATGGACTCTGTCATGCAGGGACGTGACTTGGCACTAGATGAAGTCTTTAGCTTAGTGGATGAAGCCTCATCAAAAATCATTTTAAGTCAGGACATGTTACGCGGCGCAATTGAGCATGCCTATGAGGGCATGAGTGTTGTTGATAAAGATCTTAATTTGATGGCATGGAATTTCAAATATGCTGAGCTTTATCAATATCCTGAAGGCTTTTTGAAACAAGGTATGCCTATTAGTGAAGTGGTGAGATTTAATGCTGTCAGGGGCTTTTGTGGTGCGGGGGATATTGACCATCAAGTCGAGGTGCGTGTACAGCACATGCGCAATGGCACGCCTCATATTTCAGAGCGTGAACGCAAAGACGGCAAGGTCATTAAAATTCAAGGCAATCCGATGCCTGATGGAGGCTTTGTCATGACCTTTACCGATATTACTCAGTATCGTTTACAGGAAAAAGCCTTAAAAGAGGCCAATGAAACATTAGAAGAAAGGGTTAAAGAGCGCACCTATGAGTTGGCGCTACTTAACAGTGAATTGCTTGAAGCCAAAGCCCAAGAAGAACTGGCTAATGCTTCTAAAACCCGCTTTTTAGCGGCCGTTGGTCATGATTTAATGCAACCTCTTAATGCGGCAAGGTTATTTACCGCGTCTTTATCTCAATATCCAAATTTAGATTTAGAAGCCCGAACCACGCTTACTCATGTTAACAGCTCATTAAAAACGGCTGGTGAATTGCTAACGGATTTGTTGGATATTTCTAAGCTGGATTCTGGCATGGTTGAGGTTAACCGCCGAGACTTTGCTGTGGGCGAGGTGCTTAATGCCTTAGCAATCGAATTTGATGCTATGGCGCAAGATAGCCAAATTAAGTTTACTTTAATCCCCTCAAAATTAACCGTTAACTCAGATCCCGCATTACTCAGACGTATTTTACAAAACTTCCTCACTAATGCTTATCGTTATGCAAGAGGCGGCAGGGTGTTAATGGGTTGTCGCCGCCGCGGCGATCATATTGAAATTCAAGTGTTCGATACAGGATGTGGCATTGGTGCCGATGACATTAAAGAAATATTTCGTGAGTTTAAACGCTTAAACCATCCAAGTAGTCGCAATGTTAGCGGCCTAGGTTTAGGATTAGCTATTGCCGATAGGATCAGCAAAGTGCTTGAACATGACATTAATGTCACATCACAATTAGGTGATGGCTCAATGTTTTCAGTCTTGGTGCCATTAGGTAAAACCGTGCATGAGCTTGAAACCAAACCCCATTCCAGTTTGTTGCAGCCATTAGCGGGTGTAAAAGTATTATGTATTGATAATGAAGAAGCTATTTTAGCGGGGTTAGAATCATTATTAACTCGTTGGCAATGTGAGGTGGTTTGTGCCAAAGATTTGGCCGATGCACGAATTAAACTCGGTTTGAAAGGGATTGCGCCTGATATCGTACTGGCAGATTATCACCTTGACGATGACCAAAACGGTGTGGATGCAATGGATGGTATTCGAGCCCGCTATGGGCAACATTTACCGGGTATTTTGATCACCGCAAATACCAATAAACAGTTAGTTGAAGATGTTGAAAAACGTGGTTATCACTATATGGCTAAAATGGTTAAGCCTGCGGCATTAAGAGCGCTTATTTCCAGTCTGGTGAAAAACTGATCGAGCTTATAACCCCTTTAGTGGCATAAAAATGTGTGGAGTAAAGGCAAAATATGTTAACAGTATATGGTGATATCAAGTCCGGAAATTGCTACAAGGTCAAACTGGTATTAAGTCTGCTTGGCATACCGCATCACTGGCATGATATGGATATTTTACAGGGTGATACACAGGACGATTGGTACTTGCAAAAGCACCCATTTGGCAAAATTCCATTAATTGAAACCGCCAACGGCCAAATATTGTCTGAATCTAATGCCATTATGGGTTATTTAGCTGAAAACTCTGCACTGATCCCCAATGATCCTTTTGATAAAGCCAAAATGTATCAATGGATGTTTTTTGAACAATACAGCCATGAGCCATACATCGCCGTCGCCCGCTTCATTCAGTATTATTTGGGTATGCCAGAAGACAGGCTAGATGAATATAAAGCGATTCATAAAAAAGGTTATAAAGCATTAGACTTAATGGAGCTCACCCTCAAAAACTCAGCTTTTCTAGTGGGGGAACAATTCACTTTAGCTGATATTGCTTTGTTTGCTTATACCCATGTAGCTCATCAAGGTGGATTTGATTTAAAAAATTATCCATCAATTAAACAATGGCTTACCAATGTTGAGCAGCAAAGTGGGTTTGTTGGGATGATAGCGTAATGTTAGCCACGTACGATATTGTTGACATAAATTGCCACTAGCACTGGCAGAATTCAGCACAGTAGCCACACATTGTGAGTTCATTCCTAAAAGCTTGTCTATATCTGCCATAGAGGTTCACCGCATTTCTGATTGTTGATGTTGCAGATTAACAATATGATTGGCAATAGATTTTACTTAACAGACTTACAGTGTTTATTGCTAAGTGTATTAGCCCAAAGCTTGCCCAAATTCGTTGAAAGTTGTAACTAGAACACATTACTGTAATCTATGAAAGTAGACTAAGCGAACTTACAGGTGATGGTCGATTTTATTCACTGGAACATGTAAAAAACTAATTCATTTCGTTTTAAGTGATGATGTTACGCGATAAGCTATGCTGGATGAAAAAGCAATTTAGAGTGATTGCTATCTTCCCCCCAAAGACTTAATGATTACAATCAGCTCTTGGCTTTCTGAAAATCGTAGTAGCTAAGATTCTGATACAAAAGGCTTTGGTCACGCAAGTGTAAAGATAAAAGGAATATCATGGACGAATTAATTCTTGATTTGCAGCTGCACAACCTTCGAGTTGAGCGAAAAAAAACGAAACTTCAAATTAGGCTAAATGGATTAGCTAATCCAATCTATATTTCTAAAGATATCCCTACAAATACGTATATTCTGAATACGTACGATTGGATTTCAGTTTTGAGTTCATCCGCCCTGATGTTCGGTGGGATTGTTTCTTCGCGGTCAGAAAGTCTATTAGGAGCATTGATGGTGGCGATGGCAATGTTTGGCTATATATCCGTAATTCTTACTGAACTTAAATCGAAAGCGGTAAGAGATGTGCTATATAAATACAACCACCAAGGTGCCTCACAAAGCGATTAATTTTGTTGCCCTAGCATAAATACGCTCGGATCACGGTACGTGAAAAAACCACGACAATTAATTTCGCACTAGGTGCCCAATTAAACAATGTATATTGGTGAATTTGCAAAATTAACCGGAACAACACCTAAAACAATTAGATTTTACGAGTCTATTGGTTTGATGCCAGAGCCTTTGAGAAAAGGAAAGTATCTGGTATACGACCATACATACATTGAAACTGTTAAGCAGATTAAAAGGGCTCAAGATTCAGATAGCGTTAAAAATCTACAAATAGTGTTAATTCTTAATTTGATTTTCGCCTCAATATTATCTTCATAATCCCCCTAAGAGATGATAGGTCTTCTTTTATATTTGTAAAAATACGTTTTAACTCCTAATGTTAACTGGGTTTAGTTTTTTGGGTATGTAAACTTTTTATAAATGCAGTCGGTTAACTTAAATAAATATAAAATGAATATGTTGATTATTTGAAAAGGACATTTATGAACATAAGACGAAAATTAGTACTTGGTGCAACTGTCATTGGTTTTGTTCCAGTATTAGTGGCAGCTCTTGTGCTTTCTTGGGTGGCGAATATTACAGGGAAAGTACTACTTGAAGCGCAAGCAAACAATCAGCTGATATCCGTTAGAGATGTGACCTTGGAAAATGTTGAAACCTATTTTGACTTAGTGAAAAAAAACATCAATTCAATAACAACGAGTCAAACAACAATTGAAGCCATGGCAGACTTTAGTGGCAGTTTTTCATCGCATGCCCAAAAAGCAGATTTACCTGTCGTGAAAACAACTTCTGCAGTCTTTCAATTTTATCAGCAAAAGTTTGCGCCATTATTTAAAAAATATAATGCAGAAGACCCACCTATCTCGACTAGTTTTAATAAAATGAATGCAAATGCTATGGCATTACAATATAGCTATATTAGTCAAAATGATGCTGATTTAGATAAAAAACATGCCTTAGTTTATTCTCCAGATTACTCTGCTTACTCTGAGTCCCATGGTTTTTATCATGTTAACTTCCGTGAATTAATTGCAAACTTTGGTTATAAAGACTTAATACTTATTGATCCTAAAACCTCTGATATCGTCTACTCAGTATCAAAGAATATTGATTTTGCGACAAACTTGAAAAACGGGCCATTTGCTAATACTGGCTTAGCACAAGCTTACAATGCCATTGTGGCAAACCCGGTAAAAGGTGAGGTATCAATTACGGACTTCTCAAGTTATGAACCCAGTCTGGGTTTTCCTATAATGTTTATCGCCGCACCTATTTTTGATATGGATAACTTCATTGGCGTGATAGTTGTTAAGTCTTCAATCAAACAATTAAATGATATTTTTACCCATCATCAATCATGGCAAAATATTGGTCTTGGTGGAACTGGCGAAACATATGTCGTAGGACAGGACTCAAAACTGAGAAGTGTCAGTCGTTTGTTTATTGAGAATCCGGATAAATACCTATCTGTTCTAGAGAGCCAAGGAATGTCTAAGCTTGATTTGAATAGAATTAAATTGAGTGGATCGCTTGTTGGGGTTGTACCGGTAAATACTGACGCTGTCCAACTTGGATTAAAAGGTGAAATTGGTTCGACTCGATATCAAAATTTGGCGGGAGATGGAGTGTTATCTGCATATCGTCCGTTTAAAATTGGTGATGCGAATTGGGTTTTAGTGAGCGAAATTAATGAAAATGAAGCTTTTGCAGCAACGGTTGAGCTGCAAAATGCTATTTTGAAAATTTCGATAGTGGTTATTTGTATTGCTTTAATTATGTCTGCGTTAGCGGGTTATATTTTCTCGAAATCCATGACAAGCCCAATCATGACAACGATCAATACGCTTAAGAATATCGCTGAGGGCGACGGCGATTTGACTCAACGTTTAGATGACAAACGTCAAGATGAAATGGGTGAGCTATCAAGGGAGTTTAATCGTTTTATTTCTAATGTGCACAATATCGTACTTCAAGTAGCTTCGAACTCTGCCAGTATTAAAAGCAATATTGATAAGTTAAATGAAATTAGCCATACAACCACACTTGCCATGGTTGAGCAACGTAAACAAACTGATAATGTTGCAATTTCATTTGGTAATTTGAATACCACTTCGCAAGATACTGCTGAGGTGACATCTCAAGTGATGCTTTCGGCAAAAGAAGCGGCTTTAGTGACTGATGATGGACGGCAAGTTGTTAAAAATAATCAAGAAACGATTCTTAGTTTAGCCACAAGCCTTCGGGAAAGTTGTGGCACTATTGAGGCGTTGGGTAAAGAGGTTGAGAATATAGGTAGCGTACTTGCGGTAATACAAAGTATTGCAGAGCAAACCAATTTATTAGCTTTGAATGCCGCAATTGAAGCTGCAAGAGCTGGAGAGCAAGGAAGGGGTTTTGCAGTTGTGGCCGATGAAGTCCGCTCCTTGGCTGCTAAAACCCAAGATAGCACAGCTGATATTCAAGAAACGATAAACAAATTAAAATCTACAGCAAGTATGGCGACGAGAATGATGCACCAAAGTGAACAAATTGGACTAGACACTGTTAAGCAAAGTAGTCATGTTGAAAATGCGTTAAATGATATCTCAACTTTAATTAACCAAGTGTCTGATGCACTAGAAAGAGCTGCAGCAAATACAAAAGTACAATCCGGCTTAGTGTTTGAAATGGATAATAACATTCAATCTATCGCTATTTCTGCAGAAAGTGTTTCGTCGCAGGCACTCAAATCTGAAAACTTAAATGCAAATATTCAACAACATTCAGATCGATTATTTGAATTAGTCGGTCGTTTTAAAACATAACTTAAAATATGTATTAAACTGAACATTGGATTGTAAATACTTATTAAACAGCCACTTGCCAGGTGGCTTTGTTGTGTTTACTTCTCATAACTCGTTAATGTCACGTCATTTGGCCTTGTTACCAGTGGGAAATTCAAGTTTGAATGTAACATATTGAACTTAGGCAGCTTCAAACCTCATGTACTTATCTGTTAACCAAAGCAGAGATAAAATGTTCATCATCAATTAACATAACTATTTATTGGATAATTAGTGATTTTCACCTCACTTAATTGGATGTATATACTATTGCAGCATAGTAAAAATACAGGTGACATAAGAGGTTAAATTTAGCTCACCAGTAGCATGATGGTACAAGTCTGTTAATGAGGGAAAAGATAAAGGGCTTTACAAACTATGTTATTACAAACACACTTGTGCTCATTATCAGTAACTCAGTGTGTTAGATAATATTAACTAGATTAACGACTTAATCCTCTATATTCACTATGACACTTGTTCAAATTGAGATGTAATGATGATCCAACCTCACGTTTATTTTATCCCATTAAATAACCAGTTTAGTCGAATTCAGTTTCAACAAGGGTTGGCTTTAGGTTGGTTAACTGAGGATGAAATAAATAAGGTACATCGTTATAAAGCTGAGCAGGCTCAGCATAATGCACTACAGGTTCGCTTAGCATTGCGGGCTGTTTTATCTATGCACAGTGATGTGCTGCCGCAGCAGTGGCAATTTGAATATGGTGATAAAGGTAAGCCTAGTCTGTCAGTGGAGCTATTTACGCAAACGGGGCTGCATTTTAACTTAAGCCACAGTGGTGACTGGTTGATGATTGGCGTGTTGTCGTGCGCAAATTTAAGTCCCACTTATGCTGCAGATAACGCGGTTTTATTTGGTCTTGATATCGAGCGTCTGCGAGCCAGCACCAATATTCAGCCCATTCTAAATCACTACTTTACTGCCAATGAAGTGGCTGATTTAGTCGCATTACCTGAAGTATTGCAGCGGCAGCGTTTTTTTGATTTATGGGCATTAAAAGAAGCTTACATTAAAGCGACCGGAAAGGGATTGGCGCAATCATTAAGTTCATTTTCGTTTTCATTTACAGATAATCATGTGTTTCAAATAGATAGCTTTTCAGTATCGCCACCGTTACCCAGATTATGCCGCCATGATGAGATCCACTTCACCGCTCCGGTTACCGATAACTGCCGATGGGTTTGCCGCTTTGGGCGTTTGACTGAAACCTATCGCTTCAGCTTTTGTATCGGAATTAATGATTTAGCAAATGAAGTGAATATCGCTGAGCCCAAAATGGTATTAACATCATTGGCTCAGCTGTTAGTGGCTTAATATTTAGCCGCTTGCTCAGGATTAGGTAAACTGGAAAGAATAAATTCGCGTAAATCTTGATTAGATTGCTTTAAATCCTCATAGCGTAAATACATCATATGGCCACTACGATAGCCTTTAAACGATAGTCTGTTTTTCATATGACCGCTGCGGTCTAACTGCCACATGGTGTATTTGGCATCAAAATAGTTGGTGGCGCCATCATAATATCCTGATTGGATCATAACATTCAGGTAGGGATTTTGTGCCATCGCTAAACGCAAGTTCTCACCAGAATGATCATTACTTCTATCCCACGGATGAACTGGACCAAACATGTTGTATTTGATATCCGTTCGGTAATTTAATTCGGTGCGAAGATAATCATTAATTGCCGGTGTAAAGCTATGCAACCACGATGTTAGCTCAGCGTTGTAATCAGGGCGCGCACCGACGGTCTTTTCATCAATCCCTAAGTAACGAGAGTCTAATCGTCCAACCGTTTGCTGGCGATCACGCAGTAAGGCTTTCCAAAAGTAGTCGGTATCAATATCTAGATTACTTTGCAGTACTTCAGTCACACTCAGACCTGAATAATGGGCCACTTGTTGGGCAATACGCTGTTTTTCGGCATCATCAATAAAACTACCCTTGGCTAATGCTGGCAAATACTGGTTAATGGTAAAGTTTTCTACCTCGGCTAATAGCGGGGTTAAATCTTGTTGCTGTAGACCCTCTTCTAGTGCTTTATGGTACCAGGCGGTTGCGGCAAAATAGGGGAGACGATTAGCGGCTTTTACCGGCCCATTACGTTCAATACCTATGTCGGTAGGTGACACAAGGATGACGCCATTAGGGTACATCCACTGGTTTTTTTGTAGCTCTAGTGCTAAGCCCGATACCCTTGTGGTGCCATAGCTTTCACCAATTAAAAACTTAGGTGAACGCCAGCGCTCGTTTCGTGACACAAAGGTGGTGATCCATTCTGCTAAATAACTCACATCGGCATTCACACCAAAAAACATTTTTTGTTGTTCATCTTTTGAAGGCATTTTGCCTTCAGCATCGGGCAGAACGCGCGAGTAACCAGTATTCACCGGATTAACAAAAACAATGTCGGCCACATCTAAAATAGAATAATCATTACTTTTTACTCCATATGGTTGTAGTGGGTAGCCTTCATTATCAACATTGAGCACCCGCGGCCCGGTATAGGCTACATGCATCCACACCGACGCCGAACCTGGGCCACCATTAAAAGAGATAACTAGAGGGCGGTTGCTATTATCTTTAATATCAGTGCGTTGGTAGTAAGTATAAAATAGGGTGGCTGTAGGATTACCCAGCTCATCCCAAATCGGTTGCGTCCCTGTAGTGGCGCTATAAGCAATTTTTTTATCTAATATCGTGGTTTTATGCTGAGTGATAACGTACTGATCTATTGGGATTTGACGTTTTATTCTGTTGACGAGGTGATTGCTGTTGCTAGGGGTGTTATTGGCGCCACTATTATTGCTGTTGTCGGCAGCATGACTGACAAAAGTGAATAAACTAAATTGCATGCAAAATAGCACTGTGCAGAATGTGATCAGAAGTTTGCGCATGGTAACGTCTCATTTTTATTAGGATTTGACTGAAGATTATCATGTAACTGAGCAAAGTTAGTTTAGTCTGTATCAGCAATTTGTAACACTTTATACCCAATCAACTTGAAGATGCTCGAATTCAGGTTGTTTGGGTATATAACAAAAAGCCGTCATCAAGATAAATTGATAACGGCTGTTTATTCGGCGCAGAGCTTATTGGCTAAAGTTCTATCAAGATAAAGCTAGCCAATTGTTAAGTGAGCTTACCATCGCCAGTATGACAACATCATTTGATTAATGGCTAATGCAGCCGCTAAGTAAATGATTAACATTTCTTCTGGTTTATCAATCAGTATTTAAAGCGGTTTTTTACAATAAAGTTGCTGATAATAGACTGCTACGACGCAGAAACCTTATCGCGACAGATTAACAGTGCCTAGTTTATTGCCTCGCTAAGCGATTTGATTCCGGCGGGTGTTCAAAATCACTGCGGTAAGGATTGATGTCTAAACCGCCTCTGCGGGTATAGCGAGCATAAACCGTCAATTTTGAACAACCACAATACTTTTTCAAATCAACAAAAATGCGTTCAATGCATTGTTCGTGGAATTCATTGTGTTGACGGAATGAAATTAAATAGCGAAGTAAACTTTCGCGGTTTATTTTCGCTCCTTGATAGCGGATCATCACGCTACCCCAATCTGGCTGCGACGTAATTAAACAATTTGATTTTAACAAATTTGAATTTAAGGTTTCTGCTACGTTCTTTTCTTCAGTGCTATCAAGTAAATAATCGGGATTAAATCCATAGTCATCCACTTCGATATCTAAGTCATCTATGCAAGTACCTGGTAATTCAACAATGCGTTCAAGATTAAACTGCTTCGGCTCAATTACTTTGACTGAAACCTCACCTTGGGCGCAATCCGACAGGTCCTTCTTCAGGGTTTCTTCAACCACATCGACACTGTCAAATTTGGTTTGATTGAAGCTATTTAGGTACAATTTAAATGACTTAGATTCAATTAAATTGATGCTATTGATGTCTAATTGCACTTCAGCTATCGCCACCATAGGTTTACCTTTGCTATTCAGCCAAGATAATTCATAAGCCGTCCAAATATCGGTGCCATGAAAGGGCAGTTCACCGGTTAATTCAATTGCGTCACGGTTAAGTTTACGCGGGACCCCTTGCAGCAGTGATGCATCATATTCAGCTTGATATGCAGTAGATTGCCCTAAAGTTAAGCCTTTAAGCGCTTCTGCATCACTATAAGGATCGTGATTTTGTGTCATCTAATCGGTTTCCATGTCAAAATATGGCTTTATTATAAACCACGAGAAGCACTAGTGTCTTGTTCAAACGCACTTGAAATTTTTATAAATAAGTATCTTATTGCCTATCAAGATGCTTTATCAGAGTTGCCCCGTTATTATGCCATGGGAGAAGATTCAGCCTGTGTTCAAGGTCAGATAAGTGATGACCATGACAAGGCTGTATTTTTTACGCCATTTAAGCGCAAAGCGTGTGCAGATTTTCATAATGTTGAACATGCACTCACATTATCGCTTCATACTGATATTCATGCGTTTTACGGGCAGTTTTATAGCGCACCGTTGATGTTCACTTCTGAATGGGGTGAGGGCGAATTACTACAAGCATGGAACCAGCAAGACTTTGAGTATTTACAGCAAAATATGATTGGTCATTTGATGATGAAGAAAAAGCTGAAACAGCCACCGACCTGGTTTATTGGTGTGTTAGGTGATGGCGATCAAATGCTGACGGTGGATAATGAAACCGGAGCCGTTTACATTGAAATTCCTGGTGAGAAACCCGCGGACAAATTAGCCGATTCGCTTGAGGTTTTTTTAACGACTATTACTCCAAGAATAACGCCGCCAGTTAAGCCAGACACCTCGGAAGATGCACAATGGCAACATCCGGGTATTTGGCAACGTATCAAATTAATGTGGCAATATTTATTACGTAAAAAGTAATCCGCGGATATTATTGATGATCCCACGATAGGTTAGAAATAATCCGGCAGGGTTCACAACGAAACTGGAACATATCGAGTAAAGGGCTGTCCAGTTTCCATTCTGCACTGCCACATTTAGGGCAAGGTCTATTTAATTCACTTTGAAGGCTTTGCCCACCCACACGGTACAAATAATAATATGTTGGAATTTGGGTCAAATATTCAATTCTGCCTCGTATGTCCCAACCCCGTCTAAACATATCGCTGTCGACTGAGCTGATCTCATCCAGTGCAGCAAACTCGGCTTTTGTGGCCGCCGCCATTTGTAATTCATCGCATGCTTGCCATTCACTTTGCCATTTAATAATGCGTTTATGGTCGCCATTAAATGTCGCGGGGATCTGGTAGAGGGGAATAGGCAGTAAATTGCCACCGCTTCTGAGGGGGGAGCACATATGTACGTAACTGGTATAAAGCAGTTGCCAACTGGCGGGCTCTGTATTACTGACTTCTGAGTTGATGTCTTGGCCTATAAACTTTTCTCTTGGCGCGAGCAGTTTAGCTTCTGTTAAGCCGCTTAATGTTGCTTTAACCCAAGGGCTATTATGCCTATGCGCTAAACTGGTTTTTTCTGGCATCATTAAGCGTACTTTAAACTCGCCATCATTGTATGCCACAGCAAATTCACGTCCTAGAATTTGTCCGTTAGCCCTTAATGCCTCTAAGTATTGATTAATGGCTTTTTCTGCCAAACTAATCGTGGTATCGGCAAAAGGTTCAAAACGTAATTCAATTACAAACATTATAAGGCCTTGTCTTTCAGCTGTTGCTCTAGAAGTGCAACTCGTTGAAGTAATTCATTCAATTGTTGCTGCATGACTTGTTGTTGCGATGCAATCACCTCAAGGCTAGGGTGTTCATTTGCTGTAACCCCAAGTTGTTCTGGTGCAACAAAGTCAGCAATGGTTTGCCATTCTGATTTTGGTAATGCTTTAAATTGCTGAAGTCCTTGAACAATGATTGGCATGGGGATTTTTCCCACTCGCCCTTTGATTAGCGCAACACTGGGTGTGTGACCATTGATGGCGATAGATTTCGCCGCCGAAATAACGTGTTCAATTGGACTCATAAATGGTGAAAAACCTCAGTTGTGGGTGGTGTAAATAACTAACTTTGTAGCCTGTTCAATATTAGCCCTTTAAAATCAATTGTTTAAAGTTGGCATAAAAATCGCATTCCGATAAGTCACACATTGAGTCAGATACGACTTAAACATGATTCGTTTATTCTAACAAAAAGGACATCACATGAAATCAAATTTGATTAACGCAGCATTGATCACCGCTATATCTTTAGGCTTGAGTGGTTGTGTATTAAACGTGGGCGACCATGAATCAGGTAAGAGTCACGATTACTGGGAAGTACAACAAGAAAAAAATCGTACTAGTTTGACCAAGCTATCCTTGGGGATGACGTTTGAACAAGTTCAGATAATTATGGGCACGGCTGATTTCAGTGAAGCATTTGTCAGTCAAAATAATGCTCAGTCAGATCAAGAACAAGTGAAAGTGTTATTTTATCGTACACAATGGGCTAAAGGCGATGGTAAAACGACCAAAGATGAATGCACACCGATTGTATTTAAAAATAATGAGTTAATTGGTTGGGGCGACGCCGCTTACAAGCAAATTTAATCCATTTAAGGTTTTTTATTTCTCAACATAACGTCCAATTGGTCTATCACTTCAGACCATTGGGCGTCTTCATTTAATGCTTCCAATAAAAACGTTTTTTGGGCAGACGTCCAAAATGGCGCTTCCGTTAAATGTGTTTCTGCTGGCAATTGATGTACCTCGATAAAATGGGCTATATCAGCAGATTTATTTGATAAACCCAGTTGTTTAAATAAATGTGTTAAATCAGTTTTTGTCGTATCCATGATGCTTTCCTTGCCCCTTGAAGTTTAGTGCACTTTGTTACTATAGAGTATTATTTACTATTCAGCTTGTACTAACTTAATTTGGTGATTGTTTCAATCTTGTTAACTTGCTAAGTTAGTTTTGAACGTAAAATAGTCAAGGAACAAACAATAATGGAAAATCAGACCTTGGAACACTACAAAGCAGTTTATTTAACAGCAGAGGATTTACGTGTCGCGGCTTCAATTATTTACAATGCATATTATGATGATCCTTTTTTTCTAGAAGTATTTGGTCGAGAAGATAGCAGTGTTTATGAGCAGAAGTTAAGAGCGGCAATCCGTGAAGAGTTAAACACTTTATGGCAACAAGATCAGCCATTAATTGGCTTATTTGACGGTGAAAGGTTGATTGGCGTTGCGTGTGTTATTACCCAGCAAATACCTATTGGACAGTCGCGATACTGGCATTGGCGTTTAAAAATGGTGTTAGGTACTGGCTGGAAATCAACCCAGGGTTTAATGGAAAAAGAAACCTGTTTATTGAGCCATCTTCCTTCTGAAAAATGCGGTATTTTGCAGTTTATTGCGTTAACACCAACGGAACAAAAAAAGGGTAATGGGGCTAAGTTAGTTGAAGCCGTATTAAGTTGGTGTGATGAGCAGCCGAATTTAGAGGGTATTGGCGTATTTGTTAATGATCCAAAGCATCATAAAGTTTTCTCCGCTCAAGGTTTTAATAGTTTAGCCAATGTAACTATTGGGCACGTTAAAGGCGAAATTTTGTTTTATGCCAAATGAGGCTGGTGGAATGAATAAACGATATCAAAGCTTTAAAGAATTTTACCCCTTTTATTTATCCCAGCACCAAGATCCTATATGTCGGCGATTACATTATCTCGGCAGCACGATAATTGTGGTGGTGTTAATTAACACATTCATTAACCAACATTGGTGGCAATTAGTCTGGTTACCTTTTATCGGCTATGGTTTTGCTTGGTTAGGGCACTTCGTGTTTGAAAAAAATCGTCCCGCAACATTCACTTATCCGCTATATAGCCTAATGGCCGATTGGGTCATGTACTGGCAAATGTTAAAAAACACCCTGGTGAGTGTCTTTGCTAAAGAGAATAACTCGTAAGTTGAGATGTTGTAGCCTTTAAAGCCTTTAAAGCATTTAATGTTAGCGACGGTGAAATGCTGGCCACGGTTAAGTTAAACTCTATAACTGAATAATAAAGTGTTATCGTTATCCGTAATGTTGATAATCTTTCAGAATATATCCAAGTGAGAATCAATAGATGCTAAATCAACAATGGCTAACCACATTTATCACGTTAGTGGAGCTCGGCCACTTTACACAAACAGCTGAAAAGCTTTTTATGACTCAGCCTGGTGTCAGTCAGCATATAAAAAAGCTTGAGCATCAGGTGGGGTGCGCCTTAATCAACCGCATTGGTAAGCGATTTGAGTTAACCGAGGCCGGTATTGCTATCTACAAATATGCATGTGATCTACAACGTCAACAACTGGAGTTATTAAGCCTTTTAAATGTGGATGAGCCTTTTGCAGGTGAGTGTAAAATTGGTTGTTCAGGCTCAATGGCGGCGCTTTTATACCCTTATTTGATTAAAGAGCAGCAACGTTATTCTGGGTTAATCATGCAGCTTGAGGCTGGCCCGAATAAACGCACTTTGGATGGCATTTTATCTAATCAATTAGATTTAGGAATTGTGACCCAGCAAGTACTGCAACCTGAACTGGCCAGTATTGATATTGGCAAACAGTCTTTGTGCTTGGTTATCCCCAAATGTGTATCGGGTAAAGCTATTGATGCTAAAGTCAATTTTGAATTACTCAGCCAACTAGGGATGATAGATCACCCTGATGCAACTTTTTACTGGCAGCAAATAAGTTCAGCGTATTTTAGTTCTGAGTCCGGAAAAAATATTAGAAAATCAGGATATGTTAATCAGTTGAATCAAATTTTATTGCCAGTGGCAATGGGGTTAGGTTTTACAGTACTACCTGAGTTTGCTGTGAGGTGTTTTACACAATATGAGGACATTCAAATAGCTTCTATCGATAATGATAAACCGATAATATTATTTGAGCCTCTATATTTAGTACATAAGCAGCACCGTAAATTAGCCAAACGATATCACGGTATTATTCAGCTCATTGAATCACTGGTTAACCCAGATTAACACGTTAAACAACGCTTTTTAATGCTTCATCCACGTTAGTAAATTGAAATGTAAACCCTTGTTCAAGTGCGCGAGTAGGCAATACGAATTGACCTTCTGTCAGTAATTCAGACATCTCACCCATTGCTAATCTTAAGGCTAGAGGAGGGGTAATGATTCTTGCGGGACGGTTTAAGGCTTTGCCTAAGGCCTGTGAAAATACGGCATTGCTCACCGGATTTGGCGCAGTGGCATTATATATTCCTTGAGCACTTGGTGTATTAAGCATCCAGATAATCAACGCGATTAAATCGTCTTGATGTACCCAGCTCATCCCCTGTTTACCTTTACCTATTGGGCCACCTAATCCAAGTTTAAAAGGAGGTAACATTTTGGCTAAAGCCCCGCCATTTTTGCCTAAGACAATGCCAATGCGTGGAATGCACACTCTGGTGCTAGCGGATTGAGCATCTAGTGCCAATTGTTCCCATTTATGGCAAATATCATGGCTAAACTCATCATGAAAAGGACTATTTTCATCTACAGGCTCATTACCTTGTCTTCCATAGAAGCCGATAGCTGATGCACTGATAAATGTTGTTGGAGGGGTTTGGCTAGATTTGATCAGTTGGCTTAATTGTTGAGTGATATTCCAACGACTGTCACAGATAGACTGTTTTTGTTTTTTACTCCAGCGCTTAGCGACGATGGGTTCTCCGGCTAAATTAATAACAGCATCAAATTCGTTTAAATTACTCAGCTGTGTAAGGTCTTCAATATAGACGTGCTGCTTACCCAATGACTTTACTGCGTTGTCAATATTACGAGAGAGAATGGTTAACCTGTGCAGGGAAAGTTTGGCAACTAAATGTTTGCCAACAAAGCCTGTTGCACCAGTAATTAATATATTCATACATCCTCTCTTGTCATTAACTTGGCAAATATAACTATTATTTACATACGCTTTAGTTATTTGTTTTGATCAATTTCAGCTAGGTGATTTTTGATAACTCAGCTCCATTGAAACAGAATCAGCAAACCTTAGGGCGTGGGGTTTATCTATTTCGACACTGGCGAATTCAACCCAATCGTGCTCGCTGGCAATCGCCAGGGTTTGATTGGTTAAGTTTTCCAGCAGTGAGAAGCGATTGTTTTCAATTAAAGCAATGATTTTTTTCGTTATAGTGCGATAATTAAGTGCATCAGCCACATTGTCGCTGTTTCGTGCTTTATCTGCACAATAATGAATCACGACATTGATAATGACATCTTGTTGATTTTGAATTTCATCTTCTTTGATCCCAATATAGGTGCGTAAACGAAGATTTTTTATGCGTATAATAGCGGTTTCTGGTTTCATAGCGTCTTCTATTATTAAATATTGTTTTCAATAGGTAAGCTTAACATAACTAATTTGGGTCTTAGGTAGCAATAAGGATTTTTCTTCTATGAAGGGTATACATCAATCGTCTATGGCGGTGCGTAGTTTTATTGTAATGGCGTGTGTTGTCATTGTGCTTGCAGGTATAAAAGCGGCCAGTCCGATTGTGGTACCTTTTGTACTGTCAGCATTTTTAGCGATGATTTGTAATCCAGCCATTAGGTTAATGAGTCGTTTTAAAATACCGAAAGCGTTATCTGTATTGTTGTTGATGTTATTTATTGTATTGCTAGGGCTTTGGTTGGCCAGCCTTGTGGGGAGTTCAATTAATGAATTTTCAAAGCAGTTACCCGTTTATCGAGCGCAACTGATTGAACAATTTGCATGGATGCTCGATAAGTTACAATCGTTCAATATTCATATTTCTCGCCAAAAAGTTTTAGAGTATTTCGACCCTGGTATGGCACTGAGCATGACAACGAATATGTTATCAGGCGTTGGCAGTGTGATGGCGAACCTGTTTTTGATTATTTTGACTATCGTATTTATGCTATTTGAAGCACAGGATATGCCGAAAAAACTGCATTTGGCACTTGATGATCCTGATATGCGTCTAAAGCAGATTGATAAGTTTTTACATTCTGTTAATCAATACATGATGATTAAAACCCTAGTCAGCTTAGCAACTGGTGTGATTGTGGGTATCGGCCTGTCTATCATAGGTATTGATTATGCTTTGCTGTGGGCTGTCATTGCATTTTTGTTTAATTACATCCCCAATATTGGTTCTATTATTGCTGCAATTCCTGCTGTTTTACTGGCTTTTATTCAATTTGGCCCCGGGGCAGCAGGTGCAACAGGTTTGTTATATTTAGGCACCAATATGGTTATGGGCAATGTGATCGAACCTAAGTTTATGGGTAAGGGGTTAGGCCTTTCTACCCTAGTGGTGTTCTTATCATTAATTTTTTGGGGGTGGTTATTAGGTTCTGTCGGCATGTTATTGTCTGTTCCACTGACGATGGTGGTTAAAATTGGTATGGAGTCAAGCCAGTCAGGCATGTGGCTGGCGATATTATTAGCTGATAATGTTGAGGAGGCTGAAGATAAAATGTCGGCGTTAGATGCTAATCCTTTGCCTGAAGCAACATTATTAACCAATGAACATGATGTAAAAAAAGACAATGGCCCAGAGTAAAATAACCCAAGTATCAAACACATTAAAACTAGCCTGAAAAAGTTAAATACTTCTAGCTAATTGATATTTAAAGAGAATGTAGCATATTTATGTCGGGACTAATTTCAGCGCTAAACGAGTTTACTTTTAATAACGAAGTACAACGCATTTTTCATGGCCGTGGCGGTTTATTTAAAGGAGAGGAGCACCTGTGTTTAGACTGGTATCCACCCGTACTTTTACTGACAAGCTTTAAATCATTAGATGAAACACAACAGCAGTCCTTGTTTAGCGCAATTACCACTCAAGTTCAAACCTTAGCGCCTGAACAACCGATGAATCTGGTATTTCAACATCGTAGTGGTGGTCAAACAGTTACGGATTTGATCAGTGGTGAAGTGCCTGATCATCATGTGGTAAACGAAAACGGAGCATTGTTTAATGTTCATATTTTACGTGGCCAAAATCATGGCTTGTTCTTGGATATGGCTAACGGACGTAAGTGGGTAAAACAGCACGCAAAACACAAAAATGTGCTCAATTTATTTGCGTATACTTGTGGGTTTTCGGTTGCGGCATTACAGGGCGGCGCTGATGAAGTCGTCAATATGGATATGAGTAAAGGCGCGCTGAGTATCGGTAAGCAAAATCATGTGTTAAATGATCTCCCCCATGGTGCACGATACCTAGGCCACGATATTTTTAAATCTTGGGGTAAATTAACTAAGTTGGGCCCTTATGATTTAATTATTGCGGATCCGCCAAGTAACCAAAAAGGCAGTTTTGTTGCCACCAAAGACTATGAACGTTTGTTAAAACGTTTACCGAGTTTATTGGCCGAGGGTGGGGAAGTACTGTTATGTTTAAATGCCCCAGAATTGAGTAGTGATTTTTTAATGCAGCAAGTAGAAATCACTGCTCCACAATTGCAGTTTGTCGAACGAATTGCTAATCCACAGGTTTTTGCTGATATTGATGAGCAAAAATCGTTAAAAGTATTACGCTATTCTCTTGCTTAACTTTGCTCTCCCTTTGGTATTTTTACCAGGGGGGACCTTTTGTTTTCAAAACCCATCTTAGAATTCCACGCATCTCACCGATTATTCCCGATATAGATCACGCTTTTATCGAAATTTGAACTTATCTCACCATTATTTGTGAAATTATTGTTAATTAGCGCTATGCTTGAAGGCGTAAAATTTTTATTAAAGTGATTCAATTTAATCGATTTTTACTGTCATAAATTGAGAGTTAAGTAATAGTTTGTGAATTTTGATGATCTAGATCAACTAAACACCTGTTTACCAATTTGTGAGTATATAGATCACAATTTGTTTAACGATAGAATTCACGTAAATCGAACAAATGACAAAAACCAATAGTTTATGTCGTCATTCTAACCACTCTTGGAGGCTCCATGAGTAATGAGACCGCAAGTGAGAAAAGTCTAGAATTGAAGATCTTCATCTTCTTGACTGTATTTCTAGCCCCCATTTTATCTGTACTGCTTGTTAGTGCCTTAGGATTTAGCATCTGGTTTAGCCAAATTTTAACGGGTCCTCCAGGCGTAAGTTAATATAAAAATAAATAATAAATTGATGTGAGTGTGATTAATGAGCAATGAACTTCACGTAACCAGTTTAATTGTCCAAGTTCAGCCAGACAAAATGGCAGATGTAAGACAACAAATAATGGCAATCGAAAACGCAGAGCTTTCAGCAAACAACGAAGTTAAATTAGTTGTTGTTATTGAAGGACCTAACCAAAAATCATTATTGGATGATATATCGACCATTAATGCATTACCTGGTGTGTTATCTGCAACCATGGTTTACCACCAAAGTGAAGAGCTTGAAGAAGGTGAGATATGAAAATGAATAGACGTGATTTTATGAAAGCCAATGCCGCAATGGCAGCGGCGAGTGTTGCCGGGTTAGCGTTACCCGCAGCAGCAAGTAACTTGATTACAAGCTCTGAACAAACCAAATTAGAATGGAACAAGGCGCCTTGTCGTTTTTGTGGTACAGGTTGTTCAGTCATCGTGGCTACACGTGATGGTAAAGTGGTTGCAACCCATGGTGATGCAAAGTCTGAAGTTAACAAGGGCCTAAATTGTATTAAAGGCTACTTCCTGTCCAAAATTATGTATGGTCGTGATCGCATCCAAACGCCGATGTTACGTATGACCGATGGTAAGTATGACAAACATGGTGAATTTACGCCTATTAGCTGGGATCAAGCATTTGATACCATGGCTGAAAAATGGAAAGCGACCATAAAGGCTAAAGGCCCAACAGCTGTTGGTATGTTTGGTTCTGGCCAGTGGACAGTATTTGAAGGCTATGCGGCTCTCAAATTAATGAAAGCCGGTTTTGGTTCAAATAACATCGATCCAAATGCTCGCCACTGCATGGCTTCGGCTGTTGTTGGTTTTATGCGTACTTTTGGTATGGATGAGCCAATGGGCTGTTACGATGATATGGAAGCGGCTGACGCTTTCGTATTATGGGGCTCAAACATGGCAGAAATGCATCCAATTCTTTGGACCCGTGTGACCGACCGCCGTTTAAGCGCACCACATGTTAAAGTTGCCGTGTTATCAACCTTTGAACATCGTTCATTTGATTTAGCGGATTTACCGATTATATTTACACCGCAAACTGACCTTGCCATCCTAAACTTCATTGCTAACTACATTATTCAAAACGATAAGGTTAACAAAGACTTTATTAGCAAGCACGTTAACTTCCGCAAAGGCACAACCGACATCGGTTATGGTTTACGCCCGACTCATCCACTAGAACAGCAAGCTAAAAACGTTGCAACTGCGGGTGATTCAACTCCGATTGATTTTGAGCAGTTTAAGAAGTTTGTTGCTGATTATGATGTTAAATCTGTTAGTAAATTATCAGGTGTGCCAGAACATAAATTGATTGAATTAGCAGAGCTTTATGCTGATCCTAATCGTAAAGTAACTTCTTTCTGGACCATGGGCTTCAACCAGCACACTCGCGGTGTATGGTGTAATAATCTTATTTATAACATCCATTTATTAGTGGGTAAGATTTCAACTCCTGGTAACAGCCCGTTCTCGCTAACAGGTCAACCATCGGCGTGTGGTACAGCTCGTGAAGTGGGTACTTTCTCACATCGCTTACCTGCAGATATGGTTGTAACAAACCCAGAACACAGAGCAACTGCTGAGAAAATTTGGAAGATTCCAAGTGGGATCATTCCACCAAAACCTGGTTATCACGCAGTAGAGCAAAATCGTCGATTAAAAGATGGTGATTTAAATTGTTACTGGGTGCAAGTAAACAACAACATGCAAGCTGCCCCTAACATGAATGAAGAGGGGTTACCGGGTTACCGTAATCCTGAAAACTTCATTGTTGTGTCGGATGCTTATCCAACGGTGACAACCCAAGCCGCTGACTTAATTTTACCTGCGGCAATGTGGGTTGAAAAAGAAGGTGCTTACGGTAATGCCGAGCGTCGTACTCAGTTCTGGCATCAGTTAGTTAAAGCGCCTGGTGAGTCAAAGTCAGATATGTGGCAGTTGATGGAGTTTGCTAAACGTTTTACTACTGATGAAGTGTGGCCTGCTGATGTGTTAAAAGCGAACCCACAATTTAAAGGCAAAACCTTATACCAAGTCTTGTATCAAAACGGCAATGTTGACAAGTTCCCAATGTCAGATTCAGATCCTAAGCATTTGAATGATGATGGTGAACATTTTGGATTCTACGTGCAAAAAGGCTTATTCGAAGAATATGCCACCTTTGGCCGTGGTCATGCCCATGATTTAGCAGACTTTGATGTATATCACAAAGAACACGGTTTACGTTGGCCTGTTGTTAATGGTGTCGAGACTAAATGGCGTTACCGTGAAGGTGCAGACCCATATGTGAAACCAGGTAAAGGTTTCGAGTTTTATGGTAAGCCAGATGGTAAAGCGGTTATTTTTGCTCTGCCATATGAGCCACCAGCAGAAGCTCCTGATGAAGAGTTTGATATTTGGTTATCAACAGGTCGAGTATTAGAGCATTGGCATTCTGGCTCAATGACCCAGCGAGTTCCAGAGCTTTATAAAGCATTCCCAGATGCAGTGTGTTTTATGCACCCAGATGATGCTAAAAAGCGTGATTTACGTCGTGGTGATGAAGTGAAAGTGATATCTCGTCGTGGTGAAATTAAAACCCGTGTTGAAACACGTGGTCGTAATAAGCCGCCAGTAGGATTGGTATTCGTTCCTTGGTTTGATGCTAGCCAGCTCATTAATAAAGTGACGTTAGATGCGACAGATCCTTTGTCGAAGCAAACAGACTTTAAAAAATGTGCGGTTAAGATTGTTAAGGCCTAAGGAGAATAACCATGAATGCTCGTAAATTGATATCAATGGTAGCGCTATTAGGTTTGTCCTTTGGGATAATGGCTGCCAGTGTTCCTGAAGACAAAATTGCTACGTTACGTTTAGCACCGTTAAATGTTGAGCCAACGCCTCCTGCAATGCAGCAAGTGATCAACACAGACGTGAAACAAGTGCGAAACTACCCAATGCAGCCACCAGTGATCCCACATAAGATTGATGGTTATCAGATTGATCTTAAAGTGAATAAATGTATGCAGTGTCATGCTCGTACTAGTACTGGTCATTCACAAGCTCCTATGGTGAGTGTGACTCACTATATGGATCGTGATAATAACTTCTTGGCAGATCTTTCTCCGCGTCGTTATTTCTGTACCCAATGTCATGCACCGCAATTAGATGCGAAACTACTGGTTGAAAATGACTTCGTAGATATTGACCATCTCATTAAAGCGACAAAACCTGCTAAGCATTAGGAGCGATTATGTTGGCTAAATTGTTTGAAAAGCTGAAGTTAGTTTGGACGGTCGTTAACCGCCCAAGCGTTCACTACAGTCTGGGGTTTCTGACATTAGGTGGATTCGTGGCAGGGGTTATCTTTTGGGGTGGATTTAACACCGCTTTAGAAGTCACTAACCAAGAGAAATTCTGTATTGGTTGCCATGAGATGGAAAACAATGTCTATCAGGAACTGCAAAGTACAATTCACTTTACTAACCGAAGTGGTGTACGTGCAACATGTCCTGATTGCCATGTTCCACATAACTGGACTGATAAAATTGCCCGTAAAATGCAAGCTTCTAAAGAAGTATGGGGCAAGGTTTTCGGTACGATTAGTACTCGTGAAAAGTTTGAAGCTAAGCGCCGTGAATTGGCAGAACACGAGTGGGACCGTTTAAAAGCGAATGATTCACTCGAGTGTCGTAACTGTCATAACTTCGATTATATGGACTTCACTCGCCAATCTAAGCGTGCATCACAAATGCATTCTACGTCACTGGCAAGTGGTGAGAAAACCTGTATCGACTGTCATAAAGGTATCGCACATCAATTACCCGATATGGCTGGTGTTGAAGGTTTCTAACTAAAGCTTCACAGAGTGATATAAAAAGACCAGCTTGCTGGTCTTTTTTTGTTTAATAAAAATGTACTTATTCCTTCGTCTTATTATTTTTCAACTATCATTAACATGCCTTAGGTGGTTATTTAATATCGACTTCTCTGTTCGAACAAGACGAGGGATTTAATCAGCGTGAAATTATCTTTATTGAAAAAATTTAAACTTTGTCCACCCATATTTGGGGTGATAATTTCGCTTTCGGCGCAGGCTCAAATAAACACCCCCGCCCCTAAAATTAGTCAAGTCATTGACCACAAGCTAACGTCAGTTGCAGATAATACCGCCATCCCAAAGTGGATCATCCAAGAGCTACAACCCAGCACATTATCATCAGATGAACAGCAACAAGAATTGCAGTGGTTTAAATCTCAAGCAGAACCTTTTGCAGGATTAACTATTCGGGTGGTGTCAGAGCACATTGATACGCACGTTTATGAGTCTGAAGTGTTGGCCAAGGCATTTTATGATTTAACCGGAATTCATGTAATTCATGAATTAACTGGAGAAGATGATGTCATAAAAAAGTTATCAGCACAGATGGTAACTGGCTTAAACTTATATGATGCCTACATAAACGATAGCGATCTTGTTGGTAGCCATTTTCGAAGTGGTGCGATAACCACTATATCTGAACTTCTCACATTCAAGTCTGGTCAATACACTCTGCCTACACTGGATTTAAATGATTTTATTGGTTTGCAGTTTACCCGCGATCCGTTCGGGGTTATGTATCAATTACCCGATCAACAATTTGCCAATTTATACTGGTATCGTAGTGATTGGTTTGAAAACCCTAGCTATAAAGCGCAATTTAAACAGCAATATGGTTATGAATTAGGCGTGCCTCAAAATTGGCAGGCGTATGAAGATATCGCCCGTTTTTTTAGTGATGATATCAATACTATTGAGGGGGTTAGAGTATACGGGCATATGGACTATGCCGCGATAGACCCTTCTTTAGGGTGGCGAATTTCAGATGCCTGGTTGTCGATGGCAGGTGTTGGTGATCCAGGGTTACCGAATGGTTTACCGGTTGATGAATGGGGCATTAGAGTTGAAAATTGCCATCCTGTTGGCGCGAGTGTGAGCAGGGGAGGCGCATTAAATAGTCCTGCTGCGGTATATGCACTAGAGAAGTATGTGGACTGGCTTAAATATGCCCCTGATGAAGTTAAGTCGTTAACTTTTTCTGAAGCAGGAAAATGGCTAGCCACGGGTAAAATAGCCCAGCAAATATTCTGGTATTCCGCTTTTGTTGGTGACTTAACCCAGCCTGACTTGCCCATTGTCGATGCCCAAGGTATTCCTAAGTGGAAAGTGGCTCCGTCACCTGTCGGAAAATATTGGCAAAAGGGCATGAAATCAGGATATCAAGATGCAGGTTCATGGACATTTTTAAAGAACACCCCAAAAGATAGACAAATCGCGGCCTGGCTGTACGCGCAATTTTTGGTGTCTAAATCTGTTTCACTTAAAAAGACCTTAGTTGGATTTACGCCGATCCGTTTGTCAGATCTTGAATCCGATGTGATGACTAAAAAAGCACCTTACCTTGGAGGGTTAGTGGAGTTTTATCGCAGCAATGCTAGAAATGTATGGACCCCCACAGGCAGTAATGTGCCAGATTATCCCAACATGGCTGGCTTTTGGTGGCTTTATGTCAGCAAAATCGTTGATGGAACTTATAGTCCTAAGCAAGGTTTAGATGCTTTTGCAGCCCATGTAGATGCCCATTTAGCACAACTTGAACACACTATGGTGAACAGTCAGTGTGCCCCCAAAATGAATCCCATAAAAGATGAGTCATTTTGGTTATCTCAGCCAGGATCACCTAAACCGCTAAATCAACAAGTGATAAAAGGCCAGACATTGCCTTATGAGGAGGCTATTCGTGTTTGGAATTAAATATCTGTTAATTGGCTTCTTATCAATGTATTCATTGGCGGTATGTTCAGCCGATAAATTGACTTTAATCACTTACTCTGAAGTGCCATTTGCGACTCAGGCTGGCGATACAAAACAAGGGCTGGTTATTGAATTCATTGATGCGTTATTCAAGCAAGCAGATTTAGAATACGAGATTTTGTTTTTTCCACTAAAACGTGGCATGTTGATGGCGGAATCGGCAGTTAATACCTGTGTTTTACCTATAGAGCGAAATCAACATCGAGAGGTACATTACAGTTGGATTGGACCTGTGATGGTGTCTCGTTATGGATTATTCAGTGCTAGTCCATCTCAGCCACCTTTAGTCAGTTTAAATGATGCTAAGTTTGCCAGCATTGGTAGTTTTCTGGGGAGTGGTATTGGTGAGTATCTCACCCAATTTGGTTATCAAGTTGATTTAACCAACAATGACACCTTAAATGTTAAGAAACTACAGCGTGGACGAATAGACTTTTGGGCTGCCGATCTTGTGAGTGCCAAAGCGATAATGCGCGATAATGACACTCATTTTGGTGAGCCTAAGATTATATTTTTTACATCGATTAGAGCCATGGCTTGTCATATCGATTTACCGATGGCAACCCAAAAACGATTAAACGATGCGCTACAAGCACTCTATAAAAGTGGCTATATGGCGCAATTGCACCAAAAATACGGCTTATCATTATAAGGCAGTCCGCAAACTGCCTTAGATAGCTGATTACAATGACTTATCTTAGTTGTGATTCAATAATTTGAGTTAAATAGACACTGAAATCATGCCCGTGATGCTCTAACATTTTTGGAAACATTGAAATTGGTGTTAACCCTGGAAAGGTATTAATTTCATTTAACAAAATTTGATTATCTGCGGTTAAGAAGAAATCAATTCTCGATAGGTGGCGTAACTTTAAACCTTTAAACGCTTTGATTGCATAAGCGCGAATTTGATTACTGATGTCATCAGAAATATTAATGGCTTCAATGTAGGTTTTAGCCTTACTGTTGGTGGCATACTTTTCATCAAATGTGTAAAAGTTATTGGTATCACACACAATTTCACCCGGCTTGGTAGCAACCACTTCACCTTGGTATTCATAAACTGCAACTTCCAACTCTCGTGCCACTATGGTTTGTTCAACTATCACATAGGGAGAATAGCTGAATGCCTCCTTCAAAATGTTAGCTATGTCGGCTTTATTGTCGACCTTATAACAACCTACAGAAGAGCCCTGAGAAGCTGCTTTGATAAACAATGAACCCCATTGTTCAAATGCCGCATTAGTTTGCGCGATGGCTTCATCATCAAATTGATGTAAGAAAATATAGGGCGTATTGGGTACACCTAATGCACTAAACCACATTTTTGCAGTGATTTTATTAAAGCAGTTACTGGAGGCTTCAGACTCACAGCCGAAGTATGGCAGTTGAATTAAATTAAAATAAGATTGTATGTCACCGGTTTCAGCTGGGTAACCATGAATACAGGGGATCACATAATCCACTGGCCATGCAGCAATAGCATCATCTTCAAAGCGGACTTCACGACGGTTAGTTAACTCACATACTTTGCCGTCTTGGGTTTTATAATGTCCTTGTTTATCAAGTTCTAAGCGTAATACCGAGAATTTATCTGACTTTGCTAGCGATGATTCAAAAAACTTAACTGACATTAATGAAATGTCGTGCTCTGCACCACCACCGCCACATAAAAGTAGCAGATTTATTTTTGGCATGATTGCTCCTAAAAAGAATAAAGTTGGGCAGAATGAATGCGCCCGAAAATGACCTGCTTATGATAAAGAGCCTAACTAGGTTCTGGCAAGTGAGGGTTAACAATATTTCAGGGATTTACCTCATCTGGCAAGGTGAACTGTGGTTAGCTGCATCAAAATATGGAATATCGCTCCATAGCCAGCAGATAATGGCTCCAATTATTGCCGCATCACCAATATCATCAGTTAACATCAGTTAACATCAGTTAGTTCACCATGACTTAATTTAGTGCCACAATCGCAATGCTAATCCCGATGCTCGGGTGGTCACTTGTTTTGCTGCCCGCTCAAACACCGGAGCACTGCCTAAACAGTAGAAATGATTTTTTGCACGGGTGATGGCGGTATAAACTAATTCTTTGGTTAGTAATTGCCACTGCGCAATACTGGGGCGAGGTGGCAGTACAAAGCTGACTTGATCAAACTCACTGCCTTGCGATTTATGTACTGTCATGGCGAAGCAAGTGTCGTGTTTAGGCAATCTTGCAGGTAACACTTTTAATAAACTGCCGTCAGCTTGAATAAAATGCGCCATAAGGCGTTTGGGATTGTGTTGATCCTGTAAAATTAAGCCGATATCCCCGTTGAATAAACCTAAGTTGTAATCATTATTTTGGATAATAATGGGACGACCAAGATAAAATTCCTGCTTAGGTTCGATAAGCTGCGCCTGACGTAAACTATCGGTGATGGCAATGTTCATGCCTTCAACACCGTATTCAGAAGCACGCGTTGCGCATAACATACGATATTGATTATATTGCTCAATAATCTGCTCGGCACCATAAACGGCGGTATTGGGTAGATTGTCGGCAAATACGCCCTGATTGAAGTGGATCATCTGCAAATAGGGTTGATAAGCACTCACCGATAAGGCTAATAATTGTTGCTTACCTAAGTTGTCTTGGTTGGCATTGATTTGATGCTCAAACCAATTCAGTTCATTATAACCATGCTGCCAAACCTGACGTATTTTCATTATGTCGGTGCCATTTACGGCATGGGCCAATTGACCAATTCCCGCATCACCTTTAAAACGGTGGCTATGCATTAACATACATAAGCTGTCACCGAATAGGCTTTTATTATCAATATACTGACTGACATCTTGTTGGGTTAAGCGTTGGATGTTGTCTGCTTGTTGTGGGCTATAACGCATACGCCAGAATGAAGCGACGGTCGGTTTTTCAATTGATGTTGAAACCTGTAAGCCTTGACAAATATCGGCTAGCACAGCACCTGCCTCAACAGATGCAAGCTGGTCTTGATCGCCTAGTAAAATTAATCTTGCATGACTAGGTAAAGCACTCAGTAGTTTATACATCATAGGTAAATCGACCATAGATGCTTCATCTATCACCAGTAAGTCAAGGCGTAAAGGGTTATCTTTGTTATGCCGAAAATGATGAGAATGCGGAATAACCCCTAATAATCTGTGCAGCGTTGCAGCTTCTTCGGGGATCGCTTCTAATGCCGCTAATAAGGCTTGGGGTTGGTTGTTTGCAACAAGACTTTGTCTTAGACGGTTTTTAGAGGCTTTAATCGACTCACTTAATCTCGCCGCCGCTTTACCCGTCGGTGCGACTAACCTGATGGTCATATTCTGCTGCGTCAGTAACAGCAGCAATAATTTGGTTACCGTGGTAGTTTTACCTGTTCCAGGGCCACCCGTAATCACCGCAAGGGCTTTGGTTAATGCGGTTGCCGTTGCAATTTTTTGCCAATCAAATTGGCCGAGATTATGAGGTTCTGGTGGAAATAAAGCATCCAAATAACCGGGCAATAATGGATTGTCGACAGTAATATTTACTTGGGTTAACTGCAGCAGTTTGTGCGCGACCTGGGTTTCAAAAAAATAGTATTTATTCAGATAGAGCCTATCAAACTCAATAATCATTGGGGTATTGTCCCCAGGCTGCCCAATGGCAATAAATGTTCTGATCTGAGTAATCAACTCAGCATGACTTTGCTGAATTTGGCATGAGGATACCGTGGCTATTGCAAAAGGATGTGTGCCAATATCTTCAGCCATAGGGTTGTCTAGCACAATATTGTTCAATACTAGGCAACTGTGTTGGCTGGATAATTGCTGGCTGAGTAAAGTGCAAATTAATAAGAATAAAGGGTAGCGTTCATCTACTGGATTAATATGCTCAATTGCGGCTAGCTCAAGGGCAAAATGCCTATCTAATGCGGTTATTAATTTTGCGTCTTGCCATTTTTTCAGTAAAAATTGCATTGGCTGAGTCGTGGTTAACATATTATGCCTGCTCCATTTCAACGTCTAGGGCATGCTCATCACTAACAGCTTGTGAGAATAGCGCATCAAGTTGTTCAATTAATTGTGCATCAGGCTTATCAAAAAACACCCCAGCACCGACAGCCTCAGGGCTCATGCCACGCAAGAATAAATAAAAACATCCACCAATGTGCTGATGGTAATCATAATTAGGCATACGCAGTCTTAAATAGCGGTGTAATGCTAAGGTGTAAAGTATGTACTGTAAATTATATCTATGGCTGTTAATGGCTTGGGCCATGGCATTATGGTTGTAATGTTGCAGCTGATGCCCTAAATGGTTTGATTTATAATCGGCGATAAAGAATTGCCCCTGATGTTCGAAGGTTAAATCGATAAAGCCTTTTAACATGCCTTTGAGGGTGTCAAAACTAAAATCATTAACATAGCCATATTGGCCTAATAAATTATTAAGCTTTGTGGCGTGTAGTTGATTAATTGGCAGATAAAACTCCATTTCAACTAAGGTGTGTTGCGGTGATAATTGTTGTAAACACACCTGAGATTGATCAGGCTTTATTAACGGTGTCGCAAGAATTTCATGATACCAACGCATTAATGGCGCTAACCAAAGTTGTTGATCAAATCCGTATTGCTGCATGGCTTTAATTAATGCAGGCTGTAATTCGGTTTCAGCTTGAGTGAAATCAAACAGTTCCAGCACTAAATGCATAAAACTACCCGCGTTTGCACCGCGCTCAAAACTAAATCGGTCTAATATTTGAGTTGTGTTGGGGTCAATTTCAGCCAGTATCTCTTCACTAAAATCTTCATCGTCAGCACCTGGAACGGTTTTTTCATGGGGAAGGTGCTTGACCAACCCAGAATAACTGCCGACTCGCCAAGGTAAGCCTAATTTTCTGTTGCTGTTTTTTGCCACAAAGGTTTGCAGGGGGTCTTGATTATCACTTAATGCCTTCGAGTCAATATTCTCGGCGACGGTTTCAACGCTAATCGCATTCATTGTGGCAAGTTGAGCCACTTTTGTAGCCATGTGTTCGCCATCGCAACTTTTGTCAGTGATCCCCAGTAAATAGCCGATGCCGGTTTCATGTAATTGAGAACTGATCCCAGCTTTTAACATGCGCGATTGATTGGCAATGTATAAGTAACACGCATAAACCGGGCGGGTTAGGGCCACATAAAGTAGGCGTAAATCTTCAGCCAGTGCTTCACGCTTGTATTGTTCCCAGCCCTCGTCACTGCCATGAATATCCCAAATTAATTGGCCATTATTGTGATACAGCATAGGTTCAGGGCGACGATTTGAACCACGGGCTAAACTAATAAATGGCACAAAACAAATGGGATACTCAAGTCCTTTAGATTTATGAATGGTGACGATTTGCACCAGGTTTTGCTCGCTTTCTAAACGTAGCTGTTGCTCGTCTTGATCTTGATTACCCAGTAGTTGTTGTTCAAACCAGTTTATTAATGCGCTGCTGCCATCCAGTTCGGTAGCTTTTTGTTGTAATAACTCACCAAGGTGGCGAAAATCAGTTAAGCGGCGCTCACCCGAGGCACTGATACTGATAAATTCATCATCATCGGCAGAGCCAGCCAATTCAGCCAGTGGTTGCGATGTATTGTTGCTAACCTTGTTGGTGGGTTTTGCAAGCAACCGATGCACTAAACGGGTGTCATTCGCTAAGCAAAGTAAAGCCGGCATAATGCCGCTCGATAGCCAAAACTGATGCCAATGATTAAACAAATCCAGCACTTTTTGGCGCAGTGCTTCATCTTGATTAAACTGGTGAATATGATTGGCGTTATATCCCATCAGTTCAGTAGCAAGTGCCGCGCGAATAGCTCGCTCATCTTTAGGGTTGGCAAGGGCTCGTAAAATGAGGGCCATTTCTCGGGCTTCTATTGTATCAAATACGCTGTCTCGGCTGAGAAATACCGCGCCAATGTTTCGGGCACTCAATGCCGCTTTCACCACTGCCGCTTCGTTGCGATCACGGACTAATACTGCAATGTTTTTAGCGATTAAGGCCTCGCCATTAATACGACAAAGGCCTGATTGTGCTTCGGTCAGTAGTCGAGTGATTTCAGCAGCTGTATCATTGGCAAGAATTTGCCTTGCGCTGGCTTTATTAAGACCGCTTTCTGATGACTCTTTGAGTAACTTTATCCTCAATGCGGCAGTCTGCTCAGTGGCTTCAAGTAATACTTTATTGCGCGCTGACTCAGGGGTTTTTACTGCATCATAGGGAATGGCATCGCTGATGAAAGGGTCTTCGTGTTGCTTGAATAATTGATTAACACCATCGACTAATTGTGCTGATGAACGATAATTCGTATCAAGATGATAATGTGCTTGGGTTTGCTTGCGGGCGTTAATGTAAGTGAAGATATCCGCGCCACGAAAAGCATAAATTGCTTGTTTAGGATCGCCAATCATCAACATACCTAATGCCGAGTGATACTCACTGTGTTGATGCGCTGATTGTTCAATCACGTTTTGCGCATCACGCCCCGTTATCGCCGATAAGTCGGGCGTTTGATAGACACTGCTGAAAATTTGAAATTGTAATGGGTCGGTATCTTGAAACTCATCAATTAATGCAATGGGGAAACGCTTTGCGATAGCGGTTGGCAGTGTATCGGCATTGTTTTCAAGAGCCTTTGCAAGACTTGTTAATAGATCGTCCGGCGTCATCAAATTACGTTGCTGTTTTTGCGCCATAAAACGCTGTTTAATCCCCGCTTGAGCCCTGACTAAAAATGCGGGGATCACCTCATCGATTAAGGTCGCCAATCGTTCAATATGATCGAGTAATGGGGCATCGGTTGCCGATGGGATTTCGCCACCTTTATTGAGTTTTAGTGCTGATAATGCCAGACATTCCATCGGTTTTTGCGGCGGTAGGCCCTGGCCATAACTTACCCAGTTGCTTAATTCATCAAACAATTGTTGTAGCTTGGGATAACCATCGGTTTTTTTGCCGAATCGCTGGCCATTCAATGGCAGTTCATTCAATAGGGCAAAGGTGGCCTCTTGCTCGGCAGGCCAGCGCAGCTTAAAGCGCTGTAAACTTTGAATTAACGACTCAGACAGGCTGATAAATTCTTGTGGTGTATCAGAAGGTGTTGCCTGGCTTGCTCCCAGCAGTACGCGTACCTTTTGGGCTAATTTTTCGGGCTCACCAAAGGTATTACTGATTTGTTGGGCTAGCAACAAGGGGAGTGGGTAACAGGCTTCACGCCAAAAATCACGCACCGCGTGGTGCAAGTATTCGCTGTCATCTAAAGTAAATTCTGATTCAAATAGCAGTGATGATTCGAATGCCATATCGGCAAGAATACGCTGACAAAATCCATGAATAGTAAAAATGGCACCTTCATCTAGGGATTTAAGTGCCAAATCAAGGCGTTTCAACCCAATGGCGCGCTCACTTGGTGGGATATCAGCATAAAGTTGCTCAACAAAATGGTCTTGCGTTGCGACGCCTAAAAAACGTTTGTAAGCAATCTGAATACGTTTACGGATCCTATCACGCAATTCTTCGGTCGCGGCATTGGTAAAGGTGACCACTAATATTTGTTCACAGAGTAGGGGGGGCTGACCACCATGACCTAACAATAAACGTAAATATAAGCCTGATATAGTGTAGGTTTTTCCTGTACCGGCACTGGCTTCTATTAAGCTGGTTCCGCTAAATGGCAAATGAAGCGCATCCAGTGCTGAAACGGTTATATTAGCTGGTTTGGCATTATTCATAAGCAGTGCGTTTTGCTCCAATACAGGGTAATGGCCATTGGCAAAATGTTAGATTAGTCGATAAAGCAGCGAAGTATGCCATTATAAATCCATCGTTTTTGCGATTTCAGTGGCATGCTGGTTAACGGCATCATCACTGACAAAGTCATCTAATTCACTGAGTTTGCCTTTGTGGTATAAGCTCACCATTGGTTGCAGTAGGCTTTGAACTAATACACCAAATGTTTGCTCGCTAAAATCATCGGGAAACGTAAACAAGCGTTGATGATGAGGCTCAAACCCTTCACCTAATTGAGTTTGTTCATCACGCCATTGTTTTTGCGCGCCAAATAATTTCTCATTGTGGCAGCCATCCGTTTGGGCATACATCCAGGCGGTGCGGGGCGCAAAGCATAAAGGTTGCTGTTGACCATTAACAAACGCTTGAACAAATTGGCAGAGCTTTTCGAGGGCATGATTGGCGTTGATAGGCGCAAAACAATGAAAATGTCCCATATCAAGCAGGTAACTGTGTTTCATTACTCCCTGCGCATTTAAACACAAATGACGGATATAACATTGAATTAAATCTCTGCCGTGTGCGGTACCAGGGCGATAATTTACCAGTCCTTTTGGGCTAACATCATCGATACGACCGACAAGGTTTATTTCTCTTTCGTCCAATTCACTTAGGTTAATTTCGTGCTCATTAGTCCGCTTAGGTATGCTAACCTTAACCGTTAAATCAATATTCACAGAATCACTTTGTTGATCATTTTGCAAAAAGTGCAGTCGGTTTATTAAAGGCGCAATATCACGTTGATATTGAGATAGTAAAATATCATCAAAAGGGGCCATAGGTAGGCCGCCACTGGCTTTTAGCTCAGTTAATAATTCAATGTCTACATCATTATTCGCTTGATTAAGCGCGGAATCTATTAGGCTAGATTGCAACTTATAACGCCCTAGGCCATCAAGATTAAATGGTTCGTCGTTATCATCCGCTTGCAGATTTAGGTTTAAATCGACTTTTAAACTGCGATTAAAGAAAAACTGTGCTGGGTTGCGGAAAAATCGGATCAAGGCCGATAATTCAAGCTCAGTATTATCTTCAATAGGTGTGCTGGCAGCATTGTCTGCTTGCTCAACAAATAGTGGCTTTTGCGGATTAAAAAAGCGCTTATCATAAACCTGATCTAATGCGGGAGGGCACCATTGCTGATGGTAACTTTGCATCGGATTGTTTGGGGTAAATAGTTTATGGTCAAATGGTTGCAAGGGATGTGCTTGGATCAACTGTTCACTGACGGCTTGCTCGATAAGTTCAATGTCATCAAAGGTTAACGATTTCGCTTCCAAGTGGGCGGGTAAGTAGCTCATTTGACAAAACTCGACTAATTCAGCAATGAGCATTGAAGGGATACGCTCGGCATTATCGCGTTCGCTATGGCCAATATAGCTAATATAAAGTTGTTCGCGAGCAGACAAAAGAGCTTCTAAAAAAAGGTATCTGTCATCTAATCTGCGTGAACGGTCGCCTTTTTGGGCGCCAAAGTGAGCCATTAAGTCAAAGCCAACTGGGTGCTGTACTCTGGGGTAAACACCATCGTTCATGCCTAATAAGCACACTACTTTGAAAGGGATTGAGCGCATTGGCATCAGAGTACAAAAATTAATGCTGCCGGCAAGATAGCGCTGACCCACACGGGAATCATTCAAGGTTTGGTTAAACCATTGTTTCAATACTTCTATATTCAGCTGACCTTGATGGCCTGCTTCGGTGAGTTCTTCTGATAAGGATGCAAGCGCATTTCTGATGGTTAATATTTGGCTTTGCTCGTCGTCGTTAGTTTTATAAAAGTCTTCTATTAATTGATTAATTTGTTGCAAGCGCTCTGTGGTTGAGCAGGCATTTATAAAGCCTTGAGTATGTTCATCAATGGCTTCTAAAAAATTAAGCAACTTGCCTAATGCTTGTGCTGATTGGCCTTCAACGCCGCTGACGGGAAGGGTGCCTTGGTACATTGGCGACTCATCATTCAGTGCGTAACCCAGTATTAGTCGCTTAACACCAAAAGCCCAGGAGTTTTGGTTAAATGCTGGCAATCCTAACTGGCTGCGGCTATGTTCATCCCGTCCCCAGCGAACATTGGCATGATCGAGCCAGCGCTTTATAATTTCAAAGTCATCTTCATCTAATTCAAAACGCCTTAAAATTGCTGGCACCTCTAAAATAGACAACACTTCCGTTAACCCAAACCGACTTTGGTTAATGTTCAATAAGGTTAAAAAGCTATTAATTAATGGTGATTCCTGTGCTGCACCGCGATCGGCAATGGCATAGGGAATGGGCTGTTGCTGTGGGCCTTTATTGGCCCGCTGAAAACTTGAATAATATTGGCTGTTAACCGTGCCAAATACCGCATCGATATAAGGCGCGTATGCTGCAACATCCGGCATCATCACGACAATGTCTTTGGGTGTTAATTCTGGGTGAGCATCAAATAAACTTGCGAGGTGATCATGTAGGGTTTCCACTTCTCGCAATGGACTGTGGCAACTGCGAAGCGTAATTGAATCATCTGTAGGCTCTAGCGTGCGACGTAGGTCTATTTGTTGGTATAGCTCAGCATCAGGCCCCAAAGCTTGGCCTAGGGTTTCCATTTGTAAAATGTCGTATTGCACGCCGTGTAAAAGATTATCGGGCGTTGGCTCGACATAACAATCGTAATTAAAATTGGTGTTTTCGGGGGGTAAACTGAGCAGTAAATCTAATAACTCACGCCCCATTTTGCCATTATTGGCTAATAATGGGTTACCTACCTCTAGTTTATCTTCCCAATTTTCGGCTAACTGTTTTTTATGGGTGTATTTCAGTGCCATTCTTGCTCTGACTTTTGGGTCAATGATATCCCCCCAGTAGTGCTGACAAGGACTTAAGGCAAGCATTACCACTTCAATACGTTGTGCCAGCGCATTAATCACTTCTAATGTTTGGGGTGGCATTGACGAAATACCAAATACAAACAAACGGCTAGGTAGCATGCTGATATCGGAAGCTTGCTCGGCAAGCGCATCGAGTAATAATTGATGCAAATTAGCCCTGTGGTATTGGCTTGCCTGTAAGGTATGGTGGTTGTAATCCACTAATGCTCGCCAGAGTTTGGGTTGCCATAACTGATTGGGGTCTAATTGAAGTTGTGCATTTAGCTCAGACAGAGGTTGGTTGTTTTCCCATGCCTGGATCCAATCGGGTCGATAAACAAGATATTGGTCAAAAATATCGGCGATTCGATTACAAAGCTGGTAGAGCTTAATCGCATCATGTTGGTTTGATACATGATCTTCGCTGTGCTGGGCGTTACCATTGAATAAATAATGCTGCAATGGCGCGTAATCAATATCACTGAGTAAGTTTGGTAATAAATCCATCAACTTCCAAGTCATCGCGGCTTTGGTAAACGCGTTTTCTTTGGGCACGTTGGGCAGTAATTGATGGCAAAGCTGCCAAATAAAACTTGATGGTAATGGAAAGGTCAGTGCTGCTGCGATTTGATTATGTTTCGCCACTTCAAGTCGAAGCCAGGTCGACATCCCCGGACTTTGTACTAGCACTTGTTCAGTGGTTAATAGATGGGCGTTACTCAAAGGGGTTGCCAACATTCTTGCCAGTTGTTCAGACAACACTTCCATTTGATTAGATTGAATTAATGACAGCATAGGGCACTCACTATTGAACATCTGTAGCCATTCTATGGGGTTAATCGGCTGGCATCAATGACAAAGCTGTTTATGGGGACATAATCGAACATAAATAGGACGAATATCAAAAAATTTAGGGTAAAAGTGATTATTAAACAGTTGCTTATTATTTGGGGCTGGTGATATTTAGTCGTAGTTTAATTGCGATTGAATTTGTTGGGCATTAACGACCATGTTAAATGCTGATAAACAGCTTACTTTATCGGTTTACTGGTGAATAATGCTAGGTATAACGTCCAATATAAACGATTAAATTGGCGTAAATGCTGAGTATGCTGCTCTGTGGTTAGCGGTTGATATTTAAGAGCAACAAACTCGTCGGTAAATTGATTAAAACACGGCAACCATTGGGGGGCAGAACTCGGCCATTGGGATAATAGTGCCTGAGCATAAGCCTTGGGTGGCAGCTGTGCTTGATCTAGTGCTCCTTTTAACATCATTTTTTTAACGATCGCTTGGTAACGGCGACTCAGGCGATCAGGCTTCGGCTTGCGTTCAAATAAACCCGCAAAATAAGCAATAAACAATAAGATAACTGTGATACAAATCAGCATAGCAATGGCCATTTTACTGGTGCTAACATCACCCAGTATTTTTTTTAATACGGCTTGTTTACGTTGTTCGTCAAAGCCCAATACCCATACACTCCAATAGTAATCCATGCTGGCGATCTGGTTACGAATGTTGTTTAACCAAGGATATTGTTTAAGACGTAAGGTACTAAATGGGCTGTCTATTAGGTAACTTGATTGGCTATCAAAAGTTGCATCAAAGCCATCTAAAATTCGTTCGGGGGCAATCATTGCTGTGGGGTCAAATCGTTGCCAGCCTTCACCTTCAAACCATACTTCTGTCCACGCATGAGCCATATATTGATAAACACTATAATAACCCGCTTTGGGATTGTATTCGCCGCCTTGGTAGCCTGTTACCATTCGTGCGGGTATGCCACTTGCGCGAGCTAAATAAACTAAGGCTGATGCATAATGGGCACAAAACCCAGCGCGATTTTCAAATAAGAAGTCGTCAATTTGCTCACTTCCAATAGCAGGGGGGCTTAAGGTGTAGTAATAAGCTTGATCGCTAAAATAATTCATCATTGCGTCAATACGCGCTTTGGGCTGCGGGTACTGCTGGGTAAATTGTTGTGCTAATTGCCAGGTTTGTGGATTAGCATTTTCGGGCAAGGTTAAATTAATATCACGAATATTGGCGGTTAATTTTGTATCCATTTGACTATTAGGATAAGACACTACGCGATAGCTTTGGCGTTGATCTAACGGACGCATTGCATAAAGAGTGTAATCAGGTAATTCGACAATGCTGTTATCCTGACTGAAGGCTTGATCTAATCCATACAACCACCGCTGGTGGCTAGGTTCACTGATCACCACATAGTCGAGTTTACTATTTTGTAGATGGGCTTGTTTATCATCAGGTTGAGTGACTAATGGCTCTATTTGAGGCAATGGTCTTTTGCTTGGCTGGTAAAAAGACTGGCGCTGCATCTCTTTGATGCTTGGGTGCTGACGCCATGTTTTGCCGTCATAGTTCTCCATGACTAAAGTTCGCCAATATAAATCAGCGTTTGCCGGACCTAATGTACTGCCGTCGCTATTTTCAAAGCCAACCCGAAACGCCAGTTCATCTGAGCGAGTTAACTTGCTGATATCCCCGAACGACATTTCATCGGACAATCCTGTTTTGGCAGACTTCATACTAGGGACAAGCCATAGTGGGCCGAGGCGCGGAAATACCACAAATAGTACTATTGCGAGCGGTAAACTGTGCAGCATAATTTTGAAGCTGAAACGCAGATTAGCGCTCGGTTTACGGTTATCCTGATATACACTAACCAGCACGCAGGTATTGATAATGGCCACTAAGGTTAAGTGCACCGTATTCATAATGGCTTGTTGGTCAAGCAACGTCAGCGCAATAATAAAGTAGCCTACGAGCACCACTGTTTTAACATCTCTTAACTTGCGCATTTCAATGTATTTTAACGCATAGCCTAACAACAAAAGGTTGATTAACGCATTGAGTAAGCCAATTTGCGACGATACTAATGCTAGGGTGGTAGCTGCGCCGATGGCTAATGAAGTCACTAATAATTTAGGGGGAGCTGCCACTTTGCCGTAATAAATGCCCATACGCCAAACAAAGCAAATTGCACAAATGGCTGTAGTCCAGGGGGTAGCGTGTTCAAATTGAGGTGAGAGTACTGCCACATTGGTTATCAATAACCAAAATAAGGTATTGCGGCTAATGATACTATCAAAGTTATCCTGCATTTTGACCTCCTAAGTGGTTATCACTTTGGAGATTAAAACTTGGCCGATATAACGCCAGCGCCTTTTGGCAGGCGATACGATGTGCTTCTCCCGAACTTTGATTGAGGGTGTGATTATCAATGATCAAACCAAAAATCTGGTTTTTGCGAGCCAGAGAATTAACTTGCCAGCTAAGTTTACTCAGACGTTGTTCAAGATCATGACCTTGGGTGTCAGCAAGCGATAACCAAACAGGTGCGCCCTCGGGTTCGTTAAACTCTTTAGTGAGCATGCCTTTATTCTGCGCCCATTGTTTCCAGGCGACCTGTTTTAACGATTCACCAGCCACATAGCTGCGAAGTCCCGTGTAATCATCAACTCCCGGACGAATTTTACCGTGGCTGATATCGTTATTGTCTTCTGCAGCTTGGCTGGTTAAATGAATATCGCATTCAAGTGGCGCGGCAAAAACCACTTGATGTAAATCTAAATCAACATATGACCAGGCTTTAAATAAGCCTAAGGGAAAGTGTGACCACACTTTAATTCGCCCTGGAGTCAATAAACCGCGTTGTGGATTGTCATATTGGACGGTTGCAATCGTTTGTTCTTCTGTCTGTTGTAACCTAACATGGCGCTGCCCACTAAATTGCATACAGATTTGTTGATGTGTGGTGTCAGCGCGTTTCTGATTAGCATGTCCGGTCAGCATTATCGGAAAAGTATGGGGTTGTTCAGCATAGGCATCGGCAGGTGCGACTGCATTAAATGTCAGCCCTGCTAGATTTTTATAACTGTAAATAATACAGGTGTGGAACACACTGGCGAGTAACAGGCTAAGGCCGATGACTAGGTTATTTTGATAATTGGTGCCAAACAGATACAGCAAAATAATTAATGCTAACCACGCCAAACCAAAGGCACTAGGTAAGATAAAAATACCTTTGTGGCTTAGGGTGACTTTCTCTTGAGGAGGCAAACGACGTCCTATCCAACGCGACCACTTTTGCTTGGCTGTGGCAGGAATAAGCCTCATTAACCAACTCGTTTGGTTAGCTGGCTTAGTCTTTGCTTTACGGCTAAACACAGTGCATCACCATTAACGGATGGGGTTAACGCTGGCGAGTAGGGTGTCAGATAAAGCTTTACCTTGAAAAATACTGTGGGCGCTAATTCTATGCTCAGCCACTGCATGAAATACTGCTTGAATATCCTCTGGCACCAGATAGTTGCGCTGTTCAATAACAGCCCAGGCTTTAGCCGCTTGTAATAAGGCCAAACTTGCTCTAGGCGATAAACCGGTAGCTTGTTTCTGTTCGCGTGACATTTCTACTAACGCCAGTAAATACTTCAGTACCGCATCTGAAGTGGACACTTGGTTGACTTCGGCTTGTAGTGTTAACAAATCACTAGGACTAATACATTGTTGAATGGGTGCTTGCTTGTGCCCATGCTGCTGGTTTTTCAGCATGGTCATTTCTGCTTCTGGGCTTGGGTAACCAATAGAGATGCGCATCATAAACCGGTCTAATTGTGATTCAGGCAAGGCAAATGTGCCAGATTGATCCTGTGGGTTTTGAGTCGCGATCACAAAAAATGGGTTGGGCAATGGATAGGTGGTGCCATCTTGAGTGATTTGCTGTTCTGCCATCGCCTCTAATAAAGCACTTTGGGTTTTAGGGCTGGCACGGTTAATTTCATCAGCCAATAACATTTGATTAAACACAGGCCCTTTGTGAAAGGTAAATTGCTGCTGAGTTTTGTCATAAATCGACACACCCAAAATATCAGCGGGGAGCATGTCGCTGGTAAACTGGATTCGTTGATAACTCATGCCTAAACTAGTGGCGATGGCATGGGATAAACTGGTTTTTCCCATGCCGGGTAAATCTTCGATTAACAAATGCCCCTTTGCCAAAATACACGCCACAGCTAACTTTATCTGCAAAGGTTTACCGAGCAAGATGTGTTCAAGTTGGTTTATTAGCTGTGTGATAACGGTATGCGACACTGGCACTCCTTTGTTATTATTTTATTCAATCGTTTTAATAAATGTAATTTAGCTCTTTGTCAGTAAACATGCTGGCATTAGGATTATCTTGCTGTTGGTAAATCATCCTATAACTCAACACAGCTTGAACATATTCACGGGTTTCAGTAAACGGAATGGTTTCAATAAAGCTGATAGCATCTAATGAGCCATTTGATACTTTTAACCAACGTCTAACACTTCCTGGACCTGCGTTATATGCCGCAGTTGCCAGTACGCGGTTATTATCAAATTGCTTTAATAATTCAGCATAGTAAGCACTGCCTAACATGACGTTAACCTGAGGCTTGTATAAGTCTTGTACGTCATTAAAGCGAATTTTGTTCTTTTTAGCCGTTTGTTTTGCCGTGGCGGGCATTAATTGCATTAAACCACGCGCACCTACACCCGAGGTGGCGTAGTGGTTAAAGGCGCTTTCGCGACGTGAAATTGCACGGATCTCATTAATATCGACTTTGTATTTTTTACTGGCACTCACAAATTCAGCATCGGCAGCTTTAGGAAAACGTAAGTTAAGCGCATCCCACTGTTTACCTTGAATACTGGATTCAACACTTAAATCATACCAACCCTGTTCCAGCGCATATAAACCATATTCAGCGGTCATTGGGCCATCATGACGGCGCATGAGGTAAATCCACTCGCTGCGAGAATCTAAGAATTTATCCAGCGCTCTTAATTCAACCACTCGAGCCAAGCCAGCATCATCAAAGAGTTTAGCTCGAAGATTTTTATCAGACACTAGATTAGCATCGTTAAGCGACAAAGGTTTTTTGATTTGTTTAGCTGCGTTAAAGCCGTAAAAATCACGTTGCTGAGCCAATGATAAAAATTGATTTTCTGACTGTTGCTGGTCGGCATTCATTTTAGCTTGCCAATACTGCCAGCGTGAATTGGTCATTGCCTGATCACTCAGTAAAGGGAGGTAGGTATTGAGAGTGGCAAGATCTTGCTGACGAATGGCCCAGCGCATGCGCATTTCAAACAGTTCGTCCGATGCTAATGACACTAGAGAGCCATCAATATGACTTTTAAGGTTATCGTCTTGGTTGATTAATGCACGTCTGACCAAATAATGATTTAACTGTTTGCTTTGGGCATCCTTAAAACGATTTGCTTTGTCATATTTCACATAGAGTTTGATTGCTTGCTGAAGATCTTTTCTGGCTAGTTTCCTTAACCCCGCATCGACAATATCGGCCACGATAGGCTGCGAGCTTCGAAAGCGTTTAGTGTGTCTTAAGGTGTTAGGATCTTTATATACTTTTAGCAATAATTCAGCATCGTCGCGGTGCTTAGTTATTTTGTTGCTTAAATAGCTGAGAAGACTAGATTGCCCGGCATTAAAGCTCAGTAACATACGTCCCCAGATAAGTTCTTGAGTGCGATAACCCTCTTTTGCCCATTGGGTAAATAAAGGGTCACATTCTTTGGGGCGTGAATAGCCATGAAGCCACAGTTTATCCGCGCCTTTATAAGCTGCTTTTTTATCACCTGTGGCTAACTGGGCCCTCAGGTAATAACACTGCAGGCGCATATCGTTGGGGGAGTTAGGCGACACAGCTAAAAAATCTTGCCAACGCGACAGACTGCCTGTTTTCATCAAATAGCGATATCTTGCCGAATTATAGAGCGGCATAGTATTGAATTCTTCGATAGCAGTTCTGGCTTTTGCACCCGGCATATTAAGGATATGGTCAATTTTGATATGGTAATCTAGATAAATGGCTAAAGGATAATCGCCGAGTTGAGTTCTTAATTGTTGATAGCGAACCATTTGTTTTGAATCTAAAGCTTTTTTTGTATCCAAATAAAGTTGTTGTTCGGGGGTATAAGCGTTGGCAGTGTTAGTCAATAACGTAGGTAAAACCAAAACAACTAGGGTAGTTGTTAGTATTTTTGATAAACATGCATGGATCCATGTAGTACGCATTTAAATGAGAATCTCCGCCTCAATACATCGTTTGCGATTAATTTTTTTAATTAGATTTTTTTACACTAAACATTCATACCGTAACACCATTAAATATTGATTAAATCCGCGTCATTATCCTTCTGGTTTATCCAGTGACTCATCTAGGGCACGATTGAGTAACTGTTTATCTAATTGTTTACTGGTATCTACACCTAAACGCTGCAAGGTATGTGCCTGACGAATCAAGTTACCTTTACCCGAGGATAATTTACCCATAGCTTGCTGGTAACTTTTATCTGCGGTTTCAAGCGCCCGACCTAGTTTTTCCATGTCATCAACATGGCTGCATAATTTGTCATAAATTTTAGCCGCTTGCTTCGCAATCGTTTGCGCATGTTGATTTTGATATTCATAGCGCCAAATATTGTTAATGGTGCGTAATGCTACAAGTAAATTGGTTGGACTAACTAACATTATATTCTGCTCTAATGCAAAATTTATCAAGCTGGGATCATATTCAATTGCCAGTAAAAAAGCGGGCTCGACAGGAATAAACATTAGCACATAATCTAAGCTTTTTAGTCCATGTAATTTATGATAATCCTTTTGACTGAGCCCTTTAATATGTTGGCGCATTGATAAGGCATGATCTTTAAGTGCTTGTTCACGAATGTCTTCATCATCACTGTTAAAATAGCGCTCGTAAGCGATTAAAGACATTTTGGCATCAATGACTACATCTTTGCTTTCAGGTAAGTGGACAATCACATCGGGCTTAAAGCGTTTACCGTCATCGTTTTTTAAATCTTGTTGGGTGTCGTACTCATGGCCTTCTCGTAAGCCACTTTCTTGCAATACTCTTTCTAAGATCACCTCGCCCCAATTACCTTGCTGCTTATTGTCACCTTTAAGGGCTTTGGTAAGGTTGATGGCATCTTGGCTCATTTTCAAATTGAGCTCGCGCAAATGATTCAACTGGTGCTTTAACGCACTGCGCTCAGATTGTTCATGATTGTATGACTGTTGTATTTGCTGTCTAAAACCATCTAATTGCTGTTTTAACGGCCCAAGAACGCCATCAATTTGAGTGACATTTTGCTGCTTAAAGTTTTCACTTTTTTCATCAAATATTCGATTGGCTAGGTTTTCAAATTGAATTTTTAACCTTTCTTCAGCGGTTTCAAGTAAGCTGATTTTATCTTCAAGTGCCTGATGTTCAGCCGTACTTTTCGCTATGATGGTTTGTTGCATAGCATTTGATTTTGAAAGGTTTAACTGCGACTCCAACACTTTGCGGTTGCTGTCTTCGAGTTGTTGCTCTAAATGAGGAATACGCTCAACTTGCGCCTGTGCTCTGGCCAGTTGGCTAATGTAAGATTCAAGCTTTGATTGTAGATGGTTCAAATTATCAATTTTATCATCTAACACATCTTGAATTTGGGTCACTAAACGCTGTTGTTCAATAATCGTCTGTGTGGTTTCAGCTTCATATTGTTGTTTTAATTGTTCCCAGCGCTGACGGGTTAATCTTTGGTTTAATAGTGCGCCAATCAGTAAGCCTAACAATGCAATTGCTACCATAGCGGCAATTTGAGGTGGGGTGAAATCAACAGCGAATGGCATAACCTAACCTTTTGAAATAGAAACTGGATAAGGTTCGCATGACAATGTTTACCCTGCAAGTATTATGATTAACAAATCAGTATTTTTTGATTGATTAGCTTATTTTTAAATCGAAATGAAATTTTATTGCGTATTAACCTGTCTTATGAATAACTTGCCAAATTAACCGAGGGAATAACATGACGCATAACACACGCTTTACCAAAGGGATCAAACGTCAGTCAGCCTGGGATTTAGCGGATAATCAGGTGACCCCAGAAGCGGTATTTAAAGACCGTCGTAATATTGTTAAAGCTTTGGGGCTGGGAGCTTTAGGGGCCAGTATTCCTGGTTATGTGCAAGCTGGTTTATTTGATTTTGGCAGCAATAAATCTCCCTCTACATTTGCCACTTCGCCATTGCAATTTTCGCAACCTACTGCCTTCGCTATCCCTGAACCCTTAACGCCTGAAAGTAAAGTCACTCGTCATAACAATTTTTATGAATTTGGCACCAGTAAACAGGATCCATTCGACAATGCCCAAGGGTTTAATGTTAATCCTTGGTCTTTGCAAATAGATGGGTTGGTTGATAAACCCATTACCTTAGATTTGGATGACCTAACCAAGCGCTTTGCATTAGAAGAGCGCCGCTATCGTTTACGCTGTGTTGAAGCTTGGTCTATGGTTGTGCCCTGGGTTGGGTTTTCATTAGCCAGTTTATTAAAGGAAGCGGGAGTAAAGTCATCTGCAACACATATAGCATTTGAAACGCTATTTGATCCTGACCAAATGCCAGGGCAAAAAAATCGTCTAATGGGCGGCGGTATTCATTATCCTTATGTAGAAGGATTAACTTTGGAAGAGGCTATGAATCCATTGGCATTTCTTGCCGTTGGTTTGTATGGTAAAACCTTACCACCGCAAAATGGCGCGCCTATTCGTTTAGTTGTACCGTGGAAATACGGTTTTAAAAGTATCAAATCAATTGTCAAAATTCGCGTGATGGATAAGCAACCGCCAACTAGCTGGAATCAACTTGCGTCGCATGAATATGGTTTTTACGCCAACGTTAATCCTGAGGTGGATCACCCAAGATGGTCTCAGGCATCGGAACGCAGCATAGGTGAGGGAGGCTTGTTTTCAGCTAAACGCATTCCAACGCAAATGTTCAATGGCTATGGTGAGCAGGTAGCTGGGCTATATAAAAACCTTGATTTAAGGAAGTACTATTAATGCGTCTATCTCCACGGGGATTGTGGTGGTTAAAAGGCGGTTTACACATCGCCTTTATTTTACCGATATTGTATTTGACCTATTTAGTGTTAAGTGACAATGCTGGTGGCGATCCTGTGCAGTATATTATTCACTTTACTGGCATGGGGGCTTTAAATAGTCTGCTGGCTGTGTTGCTGGTTTCACCTTTGGCAAAATACTTCAAACAAGGGCTGTTATTGCAAACACGGCGGCTGATAGGCTTATATGTATTTGCATACGCCACTTTGCATATCACAGCATTTATCAGTTTAGATTTATTGTTTGCGTGGGCCTTTTTGCTCGAAGAAGTGATAAAGCGGCCTTATATACTGGTGGGCGCACTGGCGTATAGTATTTTGCTTTTGCTCAGCGTGACGTCATTTATGGTGGTTAGAAAGAAGATGGGTAAGCGTTGGCAACAACTGCATAATTGGGTTTACCTAGTGGCTTTATTGGCACCCATTCATTTTTATTGGTCAGTAAAATCTGAAATTATTGAGCCCAGTATTTATATAGTGATTTGTGTGGTGCTGGTATATTTACGCAAACAAAAGCTAGCAAAATACTTACCGCAGGGCTAACTGTTGTTAAATAAGTCGCTTCATCTTTAGTGTTGCGGCTTAATAATATAAATGTAATCCTTTGTTGCGTTTTGTTAAGCCATTGCAGCAATAGGCTGCAAATAAAGTAAAAGTCATCACGCCACCCATAATACACGCCAGTCTAATCCAGGGCGCATCCATTGCCATACGCATTTGCACAAAATCAACCGTTGATACTCCCCAAACAAAAATACAGCTTAAAACTAAACCTAACTGTAATAATCTGGTCACAACGATATGTTTTATAAACATCAAGCTCGGTAACATTGCCGCAGTAATGGCTAATTCAATCTGGTTGAATCGAAGAAAATGCGCACCAATTAATAAATAGGCGATTGAAATAATCAACACTCTCCACCACATAAATCCCCTCCGCAATCAATTTTTGGTTATTCTACGCCCGATTAAAGCAGTATTATGTTTGCTTGTTCACAATTAATGGTTTTACTTCAATTATTGCAATAAAAAATATTGATGATTTTTTTGTAAAAGTATTTAAAATCAGTAATTTATGTGTTAGTGGTGCTGTTTTTTTAGGTGTGTTTAATCGTAAATGCTACGAATGAATTGTGTAGTTAACAATGAAAACAAAGGCGAGGGGAACTTTGAAAAGTCAAACCAACAATGCAAAACAGGTTCGCTTTATGATGAACCTGTTGTGATCAGTTGTCGTAAGTGCGTTAAGCTAAAATTGTGCCGTTAAGCTCGGGTAAACTATTCTGGCTTACAGTATGCCTCAACATTGCTTTGATTATGTTCAAAACCCGCTTGTTCAGCTAGCTCCCATGGTCGTTCACACTTATTGGTTTTCGCACACCACATATAACCTGCCGAGGCGATACACCCATGTTCATCTTTATCTGCCCCAACGGCAGCTTGGCCTGTGGTTTCAGCATTTTCACTACATCCAATTAAAGATGCCATTAATATTAAGCTTAGTAGGCTGATTTTTTTCATTTGTATGATCTCCTTAGTCCATTAGGGGGAAATAAATGCTTTTTAATATACATTTCAATAGAACAACTAAATCATAATATCGTGTTAAATATTTATGATAATTCGTGCTGCACCGATATCAATTATTTTAATGTTTTGATCGTTAACTCTGTTGATCGTTAACTCTGTTGATCGTGTGGCGCATTATTTAAATACTGATTAATGTCCACATCATCTATCTGACTTGGGGCTAAAAACTTTTTGGCGTACTCAAGATAGACGCCGCTAGTGAGAAACAACTTAAACACCTCATAATCGATATGCTGATCTAATGCCATCTTGTGTAAAATATTAATGGCGACACTCATCGGCTTAGCTTTTTTATAAGGTCTATCAGCTGCGGTAAGGGCTTCAAATATATCCGCTAATACTAGAATTCGCTCTGGAATTGATAGATCTTCGGCACTCAGTTTTCGCGGATATCCTGTTCCCTTAAGGGTTTCATGGTGAGTGGATGCATAACGCGGAACCTTAGCAAGCTCTGGCGGAAACGGTAAGTTCTCTAACATTTTAATCGTACTGGTGATGTGCTCATTAATCTTAAATCTGTCTTCGGCGGTGAGTGTACCTCGCCCGATGGATAAGTTGTGCAGCTCACCTTGGTTATAAAGGTGTTCGGGGATCTCCATTTTTATGCCAAATTTTTCATCAAAATGCACCGGAAAATCGCGCTTAATAATGTGTTGTGGTTTATTACTCAATAAAGACTCAGTCACAGGGAGTGATTCTTCGTTTTTAGGGTAATTGAGTTCTTCGACAGGTGAAAGGCCTAGCTTGTCACTGAAATGCCTAACCCACTGAATTTTTGCTAGCTGATTTAATTTATCAATGTGAGCCTGATCCATAAATTCACCGCCTACATTGGCATTGGCTATAAAGGTAAAATCTTCTGTCAGCTTGATAAAGGCTTCATCTAGTTCTGCCTTATGTGTTTCCTGCTCATTCGTATTTTTAATACATTGGCTGTAGTAATGGATTTGTGCGTCACGCCAAAGCACTTCAAAGCGCATTCTAATCTCATGAATACGGTTATAAATGACCTCTAATTTAGTGCCTTTATCGACAATATGTTCCGGTGTAGTAATTTTACCGCAATCATGTAGCCAGGCAGCAATTCTAAATTCTCGTTGTTCATCTTCATTTTTAAATCTAAAATCTTTAAATGCTGGTGACTTAGACTTTGAGGCTTGTTCAGCCAGCATTAACCCTAGTTCTGGCACCCGGTTACAGTGACCTGCGGTATAAGGGGATTTATCATCAATGGCCTGTGCAATGAGCTTAATAAAGGCTTCCATCAGCTCTTTTTGATTTTGCTCGTGTACTTTTATTGATTCAGACATGTCCACCATAGAGTAAGCTAAGTCATCAATCTCTTTAATGAAAGATTCAACTCTCACTACATCATCATATTGACGATGCTTAATTTTATTATTTTCTAGCGCTAACAAATTGATTGGCTTGATAATAGGTGAAGCAAATAGCCAAGACAGTGGCAATACCAACAGTAAACAAACTCCAGTCACTAAAATCGATTTTTTTACCTTGTCATGTGTCGATGCTAGTAACACATTGGTTGGCACTACAATAGCAAAATACTCGTTTTGTGATGCGGCATGCCCCAAGGGAGTAACGTAGACAAATCGTTCAACGCCATCAATTTTTTGTACGTTTAATTTTTTTTGCAAGTTCGGGGTAGCCGCTATTTCGATAAGCTGCTTGTAAGGAACGGTTCCTTGAACTATTTCTGGCGCACTTTTTTTGCCATGAGAAAACCACTTATCACGAAGAGCTTGAAACTGCGCAGGAGTAATATTTTTGATTGCTAAATTTATTATTTCAACCAACTGTGCATTTTTAGGTTGCATAACAATGCTAAGGCCGGATTCTATTTGGACTGGCGAGTAATCAATGGTTTCGTGAAATTGTAAATTTTCAATAAAATAATGTTTTGCCGTGTAGTGCAGCACAATACTGTTGTCTAAGGTGGCAAACACCTGTTTTTCTTTAACGGCCTTTAAAGTATCTAAAGTCGATAGATACTCGACCACCTCAATTCGGGGAAAGTGCTGCTGAATCATTTTTATGATTGACCAGCCCTTTGGGATTGCGACTCTTTTGTTGTTAAGTTCACTTATGTTGGTAATAGGGCCGACACCATCTTGAGTGACGACCGCAAAAGGCAAACTCAAAAAAGGATCACTAAACACACCTAAATTGGCATTTTCTTCAATTTTCATCATGGAATGCAAGATATCTATCTCACCCTTTTTGAACTTCTCAACAAACTCAACCCAAGTAAAACCATTATTGTATTTGATGGTCAATCCGGTCATTTGCGCCACAATATTGAGCAGGTCTATGCTGTAACCTTGGGGCTTACCTGCAATAGTAAAATCAATCGGTGGCCAGTTGGTCTCGTTTGATGCAATCAATGGCAAAGTATTCGCTATGAGTGACTGTTGCGCTTCAGTTAGTTGTAATGGTACTGAGGGAGGGATCTCCATGTCATTAATGGGTTCAATATTTGAGGCAATAAGATCACCGCTAGCCTCAAAGATAAATAGTTCTTTGGTTTTGTCGCCTTCCGTGTTTTTACCTAATCTATTTAAATAATCTGACAGGCTAGATAAGGCAATATCCACTCCTAATACTGCATTACCTTGGGATACTGGGATCGAATAGGTTATACCTGGGGACTGTAAATTTTGAAAAAGGTAAGGCTCGGTTTTAGTGACAGTATCTGCAACCGCATTGATGTACCAAGGACGAAGTGTTGCATTAAATTCGGCAGGTTCGCTGTTCATTGTTCTTAGAGTAAACTTATGATCATAAAAGCGCTTATTACGCACTTTTTTACCTTGTTCATTTTTAATATCAATAATGACCCAACGATCTGAATGAGATGCGCCAAGTTGATCTCGTACAATTGGGTGCGCATTGAGGTTAACTAATTCAAATAGATCACCATTGTTAGAACCAATATAAATGGCGTAAATAAATGGGATTGAGCCCATCACATCGGCAAATATATTCAATGATTCCAGCGTTAAACCATTGTCGTCATATAAGGTATTATAATGCGCCAAAAGACGTGTCGTATTAATGGCTTGGTTATCGACTTGCACGAGGAATGAGCCAGTGCTGTTGGCACTGTGGTCATACAACTTTAGTGCAGCCTCAGTTGCTAGGCGTTGGCTAAAATAAAACTGTAATCCGATAGCAATAGTGGCTGTAAATAGGGTGGCAATAATAAAAATGCTCACAACAGTAAACCGTATCGTTAACCGTTTGTATTTTCCTGCTGTCCCTGCGTTCATCAGCTATTCCTATATGCTTGCAATCTAAACTCGTTCAAATAGTATAACAAGTTGACAACAAGTCAATGAATTATGTAAAATAAAACAATAAAATCAATAGCTAAATGGGTATGTAGTTATCCATGCCATAAAGGTTTATCGGGGCGTGAGATGGCTGTTAAACCGAATAATTTGAAATATTGGTGTTTATTGACACTTTGCATAGATAGCTGAAATTGATTGTTATTTGATGGATAAAAAGCCGCCAAATAATTAAGATTTGGTTATTGATAGGTTTAGCCACAGTGTTTCAACCAACAACATGACGACCCAGAGCTGCATGATGAATTCAGTAAAGACATCGCTCTTGTTATTCCATTGATACTTACCTTAGAAATGAACATTATCGACATTTGATATGGCGTCAATTTTAGACACTAAATTCATATTATGAGCAATAATTAGCGGGGAGCTGAGGTGAAGATAAATGTGGCCTCTAACTTAGATATGTTCTAGTTCGCATTTGAGTAAATTCAATGTAGCTCTTAACTAGAAATTCGCTGTTAATGCTGTCAATTTGAAGAAATATGTAGCTATAGTTAAAGGTATCAAGAATAGTGATGTGGTAGTTAAGCGGGTAAGGATGATTTAAAGGGGTCTTATGTAATATGCTCACTTCAGGCTATACAAAGCATTAACTCCATGAAGGTAAATGTTCAAAACAATGTTCCTTTTGGTTCATGCAAGTGACAGTGGTGAAGCAGTATTTTTGAATGAATTGTTAGCTTTGTTTCAGCGGTATATCGCGCGGCCCTGTAGCCAGATCTATGTCTTGCGAAACAGGGGGGGCCGAATCTGTCATGTTAGAAAAGCAAGAAGCCAGCTATTAAGCTGGCTTCTTTAATTTGGTCGGTATGAGAGGATTCGAACCTCCGACCCCTTCACCCCCAGCGAAGTGCGCTACCGAGCTGCGCTACATACCGAATTTTGTTGCATTACTAAGTTTCAAATTAATGGGGTAAACCTAGCGAGAAAGCACTTTAGCAATTGCCAGAGCTTGACGCAAGTACTTCGTTAATCAGTAATTATTGACTGATTATTATCTATGCAACTGACTAGCAAAAGATAACAAAAACAACCTAAATTGCCCTTGAAAACAATTAGTTTTGGTACAGCCGTCTGCCTTCGCGCATCACTTGAATCAGTTCTGGAGCACTCATTTTTTTGTCTAAACGCTTATTAAAATCTAGATTGTAAATGCGATATTTACCGTAACGACTAAGCACAGTGATCTCGTCTTTTTGGTAAATGGCAAACTCACGGCTATTTCCTATATATATCCAAGATTCACTATTGGGCTCTAAAAGACTTCTGCCTGAACTGTATTCTTCACTAGGAGTGGTACAGCCTAATACTTTGCTTAAAATGGTTGGCGCGATACCGTAATGGCTTGTACGGTAGTTTATTTCGCCGTTTTGCATTTTTGACCAATGAATTATCAACGGTACCTTCACATTACTTGGAGATAAGTCGCGTCGTGCATCTTCAATATCACTGGTGAATACTTGTCCGTGGGTACCAGTAATCAAGACTATAGTATCTTGGGGCAGGGTAGGTAAAAGTTCACTGAGTTGGTTATCAATAAACTTTAACGACTGGCGATACTGATTAAACAACACTTTTTGCGCAGGCTTTAGGGGCACTGGTGATTTAACTGTTTCAATCCCTAAAAATCCCACTGGCGTATCGTAATCTTGTGGTGCGCTTAAATTAATAAGGCTAAACCAGGGCGAGGTTTGAGTTTGTTGCCATTGGTTAAACGCGGCAATATTTTTGAGATCGGTTGTTGCTGTACCGTCATCACTTTCACTAATTGTGGGAGTAAAACCGTTAAATATGGCTCCCATTGAGGCTAATTCAGTTGCTGTGCGTCCAGTAAACAAACCTAACTGGTAGCCCTGACGTGTGAGCTCTTGGTTCATTACGGGAGCGATAATATCAAAATCTTTTTTATCGCTATAGTTGCCCTGTAGTCCATACATCAAAGTAAACATACTGCTGTCAAACTGAGTTCCACCACTATAATGCTGAGTGAATTTGAGTGATTTATCAGCATATTGGCTTAAAAATGGCATAGTGACATCATCAACCATGTCGGCACGTAGACTATCAATGGTCAGTAAAAGTATATTGGGTTGGGCTTTTTCAGCTTTACATTGTAATGGCACAATTGGGTATTGTAAGTTTGATGTTTTGTGCACCTCAGTTTCATCCATGTCGGCTTGGCTGTCTACGCCATGGTTTTCCATAAAGCTTCTTGCAGTGGCTGGATAAGAAACCGGATAGGCATCATCAAAACGGGTTATGTCAGTTACGTTGGCTGCATCGGCCCAAATGTGCACCAAATGACTACTCACAAAACATATGCCGACAAACAGTACAACTTTATTACCCCATTGTTTCTTTTGGATTTTATCGATTCTCTTCCAAATAAAGTTGGCTGCGGTGAGTTCGATTACGATAATTGCAAGTGGGGTAATGATGTAAGACGTGCTGTGTAATAAGGCGTTTAAATCTTGCCAGGCAAGGTCAAATGCAAATGGACTAAGGTGGATACCGTAATCGTCATAAATGATGGTGTCGTATAACAGAATATACAAACCCATCGAGGCAATGAAAGCGGCATAACCGCGCAGGATTTTTGAATAGGGCAAAAGTAGGCTGATTGGAAAAACAAACAGCACATAAACAATAAATGCTAAAAAGGTGAAGTGGCCAATAGTGCTGAGGGCAAGATACCCCCAGCTAATTAGCGAGTCTGGTTGGCCTACACTACTGATGTAACGCGAGCCGATGATCATGGCGAGTAAACCATTAAAGAAGGCAAACCAGTGCCCCCAATTAATCAGACGCGAGACGTTGTCTCGAGTCATCTGTTTTCTGCGCTCGATCATGGGTTAAATCATCCCTAAATTATCAACAGTAGAATAAGGCAAATAAAAATTCACAATCAATTCGTTACTTAAGTGATTGGGTTAACGCTTTAGCAAATTGTTCTGCTACCACTTTACGAGACTCTGCTGGTACTTTCTTTTCTAAAAGATGCGTTACGCAATTGCCTAAAACCATTAAGCTTAAATCGGTTGGGGCTTGATGCTTGTTAAGTAGCGCTAACATTTCGGTGATTAGGGCTTCTACTTGGGTGTTACTGTATTTTGATTGAATGGCCATAATATTTACTAGTGTGAATGAGTTATCAATTAATCCATATGATAACGGATTTCAATCAAGCTCGCCTCATGTTTTCTATACCGTCGTGGCTAAAATCGTTATATCATAGCCGACTTCCTTAACAATATCTTGGTCACTAAAGGTTAGCGGATTTATGACGATTAGTATCGAACAAGCCATTATTCATGAAATTTCACTCGACAGTCAGGGGCAAATGGCCTGCCGATTACGTCCACAACCTTTACTAAATAGTCAGGCTGTTGAGGCTATGCTTGAGGAGTTACATCAAACATACTCAAGCAAAGCGGGTAAAGGTTTTGGCTATTTTGGTGTGCCGAATGAAGATGGTGATGCTAATGATGCCTTTGCTAATGCGTTAAAGGCGTATCGTGATGGGCAATCGGGTTTTGTTGACTTTACTGTTGCCGCCAGCCAATTGCTGCAAGCCGAATTAGCTAAGTATGATTTCTCGCAGGGCGGATTTTTGCTGATGTCTTGCTATTCAGCTATGGCAAGTGATTATCTTTTTGTTGCCTTGTTAAGTGCTAAATCATCGATGACGGTGTTAGATGATATGGAGCTATCGCAAAATAACCACCTTGATTTGAATAATATTCAGCTTGCTGCACGTATTGATTTAACTGAACTACAGGCAGATAAAGCTTCGAAAAAATACATTTCGTTTATTCGTGGTAGAGCAGGGCGCAAAGTTGCCGACTTCTTTTTAGATTTTATGGGCTGTGTTGAAGGGGTAAATACCAAAGCACAAAATAAAACCCTTATTCATGCCGTTGAAGATTTTGTCGCAGGAAGTGAGTTAACCAAAGATGAAAGACAGCAATGCCGTGACAGAGTATTTGAATATTGCTCAGAGCGTGCTGAAGTGGGTGCTGATATTGAAGTAAAAGATTTAGGTGACACCCTAGCTGATCAAGGAATGGACTCATTTTATGATTTTGCCTGTGGTGGCAACTATGAGTTAGATGATGAGTTTCCTGCAGATAAAGCCAGTCTCCGTAGTTTGAAAAAGTTTTCGGGTACGGGGGGCGGAGTAACACTCAGCTTTGATGGCGGCCACTTAGGCGAACGAGTGATTTACGACCCTATCTCAGACACTATCTTAATTAAAGGTGTTCCGGCAAACCTTAAAGACCAATTAGATCGTCGTTTAAAAGGTGAGTAAGCCTCAACGGTCTGTACTGTGAATAAAGCAGTGAACAAAAAAGCATCTTTTTTAAATTAAGCACCGACTAAAGGTGCTTTTTCTTATCGATAAAGTGGCAAAATACTGCTTTGAGGCTAAATTTAGGCATAAATCGATTTAATTCACGCTTTTTACTTTTCATTGCATTCAAAATTAGTAAACTAGCGCCAGTTTTTACCAACACCTTTGTGTTATACATCTGTGTGCACCACATGTATATGGGGAACTTCTATGATCACCGCTTACGCTTATCAAGACCGCAAACTCACAATCACTGAGCTGTCTGTTCAAGACATTTTGCCAGATAACACTCTATGGCTAGACTTATACAAGCCCAATGATGAAGAGCGTAATTGGTTACGTCGATTTTCTGCAGAGGAAGTTCCCGACGAAGAAGATATCAAAGAGATTGAAGCATCTGCGCGTTTTTTCCAAAATGAAGATGGCTTGCATATTAACTCATTATTTCCGCAAAGAGCCGGTTCTGATGTACGTGCTGTCAACGTGTCGTTTAACTTGCGTGAACATTTTTTACTGACCATGCGTGAAGAAGACATTGGTCTTATTCGCTTGTTACGTAACTATATGCGCTTAGGCCGCCTTGAGACCGAAACGCCTGAAGGATTATTGTTAGAACTGTTTACACTAAAGGTAGATTACTTATCTGACTTAATTGAAGATGTTTACACTGTGCTGGATAATGTAAGTGAGCAGGTATTTAGCGACGAAGAGCTTGATGCCGTGTTTAAACAAATTACATTGCAGGAAGACTCAAACGGTAAAATACGTTTAAGTTTGCTGGATACCCAGCGCTCGTTAAGGCATTTACAGCGTTATTATCGCAAACATTTGTCTGATGAAAACTTAAAAGACATTCGTGAAATGCTGTCTGACATTGAGTCACTTATGCCCCATAGTCAGTTTATTTTTGATAAGTTGAAGTTTTTATTGGATGCGGCAATGGGTTTCAGTGGCTTGCAACAGAACAAGATTATTAAAATTTTCTCGGTTTCTGCTGTGGTATTTTTACCGCCAACGTTAATTGCGAGCAGCTATGGGATGAACTTTGCGTTTATGCCTGAACTTGCCTGGCAATATGGCTACCCATTAGCGGTAGGATTGATGTTTGCCAGTGCTGCGGGGACATATTTATTCTTCCGTCAAAAGGGCTGGTTGTAACTTCACCGGTTGTTATAGCCCCAGCATAGAAAAACGGACACTGTTAAGTGTCCGTTTTTTGTTAGGCTAACCTTTGCCAAAGGCATAGCTAATATTGTTTCGTGGACTTAAATATTTATGGATTTTTTCAGGCAATGCAGCTGCAGGCAAGCTACGAACAATACTCATGCCTTCTTTTTCTAATTCAACTATTGGTGCTTGCGCAACGGGGACGATAGGATCATAAGCTATGATGGCAGGGTAGAGAATATTTTTTAGATTGACAGACATTACCATACCAAAATGACCGTTAGATAATTCAACGACACTGCCGGGTGGATAGATCCCCAGTAACTTAATCAGTTTTTGAACGTATTCTAAATTGAGTTTCTTTTGATAATTTTTATACAGTAGCCCAAGCGCCACGCTAGGTGTTTTGGCTTTTATTAGCAAACTGCCATTACACAGGTTGTCATATTCATTTACTACGGCAAGTAGCTGAGAAAACTTATCTAACTGTTCAGCCTTTAACCCTTGAGGCGTGCCACTACCATCTAAAAACTCATGGTGGTTGGCTATCATAGGCTTGGCTTCTTCTGGGAAGGTATCGGCCAATTTTAAAAAGTTCAGGCTCATTAAAGGATGCTGCTTAACCAGATTTTCTTCTGGCGTTGATAATGGCACCACTTTATTCAAAATACTCGATGGAATTTTGAGCTTGCCGATGTCATGAAATAGACACCCAATACCGATCAATTCAATTTCTTCTCGGGTCCAATTTAATTCTTTGGCCATTAACATGCACATCATCGACACATTCAACGAGTGGTGATGAATAACATCGGATGAATTGGCATCACTCATTAAGTGCAAGGCAAGGTTGTCTTCATCAAGTAGCATATTAGTCAAGCTACTGATTAAATCTTTGGCATCATTAATGGCATTAAGAGGGCGACTTGACACTTTGCTGACCATTGAGCGCATCATTGAAATAGAGCGTTCAAATTGTTTTTCAGTTTTTTTAATATTGCGCTTTAGTTGTTGTTGTTTTTCAATTCGCTCTGATTTGTAATCGAGCATTTCTTGCCTGATACCCTCTAGCGATGTTGTATCAACAGGTGCTGAAGCATTTTGGTTTTCAGTTGTCGTTGGCGAAATGTCGCTACGTTGTGGGTCGTAAAGTACTTCTTTTACGCCTAATGATTTTATTAATTCAATTTGTGTTTGTGAGGTAATTTTGAACTTACTAAAAAGAAAAGGATGATCTTTCCACGATACTGGCAGGCTGACATAAACCCCAACTTTGAGTTCTGAGACGGCGATTTTTACATTTTTTTTCATAAAGATGGGTGATTAGGCTCAGGTCAAATACATTCAAAAATTGGGTTTAACTTCAACTTAGTATAAAACTTCGTCTGACTTTACAAATTGGTCACTTACATGCAGCATATTAACATTAACTTTGGAAATTAAGCAGTGAAATATGGACTTTATTGAAGTATACCCGAATGCAATCAGCGATGAACTATGTAACAAGTTAATTGATGCAGTAAAACATCACCCAAGTGTTATTCAAGGTGTAACAGGCAGTGGTGTTGATGTTACTAAAAAGTTGAGCCGAGATTTAATGTTAGATCAACACCCTGATTTAGCCGATCTTAAAAATGAATTACTGCAACTGACACTTGCGAACAGTGTGGAATATTTTAAAAAGTACGCCTTAGCTTTAATGGGGGCGGTATCTGTATCGGTTAATGATGAAAATGGCCAAGCAGTTGCGTTGCAACCTGATAATTTCGATAAATTGGGGGCGGATAAAGTCAATGCCATTGTACGTTATCTATTTCGCAGTGGCACAATTAACGTACAGCATTATCAGCAGGGTAAAGGTGGATATCCGCATTGGCATTCAGAACAGTTCCCTCAGCAAGGGCACAATGAAGCTTTACACCGCGTAGTACTGTATATGTTTTACTTAAATGATGTGGAAGAGGGCGGCGAAACCGAGTTTTATTATCAGCAACGCAAAATAAGCCCGAAAAAGGGCACAATGGTGATAGCGCCTGCAGGTTTTACCCACAGCCATCGTGGTAATGTGCCTGTTAGTGGTGATAAGTTTATTGCGACCTCCTGGATTATGTTTAACCGAGCAGAGCAGCTATATGCAGCGATTTCACCCAGTAAGTAAGGCCCTGTGAATAAATGCCAATTACCCCTTATAAGGCAGCTGAATAATAAAGGCTGCTCCTTGTAAATGGCTGGTTTTAATTTCAAATGAGCCGCCGTAACTGCTGACAAGTTCCACACACACAGCTAAACCTATGCCTTGTCCTGCATACTGTGTATCTGCACGAACACCTCTTTGGGTGACTTTTTTACGATAGTGTTCATCAACACCCGGGCCGTCATCGTCTACCTGTAACTTAAGTAAGCCATTTGTTTGTTGCTGCGCCGTGATCTCAATGGTGCTTATGCAAAATTTGGCGGCATTTTCTATCAAATTCCCACAAAGCTCCATTAAATCGCCTTTACTGACAGGAAAAGCCAAATTGTCAGGGCAATGTATGATGAAGTTGATATTTTTATTCTGATACAACTTAGACAACATTTGGATAAGCTGGTCAAGAACAGGCCTAATGTCGGTATACTCTTTTAATAGTCCTTGTCTACCCATCATGGCTCGTTTCAATTGATACTTAACAAGGTGGTCCATATCTTGAATCTGTTGCTGTATTTGTTGGTCTTTGTCTTGTTGTGTTAGAGATGAATCATCAATTAATGCGATACTTGCCGCCAAGCGTGTTTTCAAGCTATGGGCAAGATCATTCATGGCATCCTGGTAACGACTTTGTCGTTGCTGACTTTGAATAATCAATTGGTTGAGTGCCTGCGTGATCTCTTGTAATTCAACGGGGTAATCATCGGACAAACTTTGCTGTTTGCCTTGCTTTAGTTTAAGTAACTCTTGCTTAAGTTGCTTTAGCGGTAGCATTCCCCAATAAGCGGCACTGATTAACAAAAAGAGGGCTGCACCTAGCACAATGGCAAGACGAAAATAGGTTAATCGATTGAACTTTTTTAATTCAGAGGTGATGTTTGCCGCATCTTTTAGGATTAATAAATGAAATGCTTTACCATCGATAACCGTGCTGAGTTTAAATACCAGATAAGAGGGTAACCCATCAAAATCAAGATAGTAGGCTTGGTAATCATCTTTGATGTCTGAATATTTTTCGCAAATTTCAGTAAGCTGTAAATCTTTTGCCAGCTGTGAACGCCATAGGCTGTTAAAATGGTTATTACAGGTGGCCATGATGTAACTGGTTTCAATGTTGTCATTATCTTCGGCTTCGGTGATGGGGATTAAGTTGTTTTCACGAAATTCAGCAGCAATAACCGGTAGTTCTGCGATATATTCGGCGGTAATTTGGGCGTAGCGATTTTGGGCATGCAATACCGTTACCGACCACGCAAAGCCAAAGCCCACAAGCGCGATAATGCTAAGTGATGTCACAAACATTCTTGTTAAAAGACGTTTTTTCGGCTTGTAAATTAATTGCATGGTAAGTTGAATTTATATCCTTGGCCACGAATGGTCATAATGGCATCTTCAATACCCCCATTGGCTAGTTTTTTACGTAAACGACTGACCATCACCTCAATCGTATTTGGGTCGCCTTCTTTGTCACCGTAAACCACATCTAATAATCGTTGTTTTGCAACCACTTCATTACAGTGACGCATTAGGTATTCCAATATGTTGTATTCAAAGGCTGTAATGTCTAAATGCGCTTCATTTAGACTCACCTGTTTACTCGCCAAATCAACAGATAAAGTGCCGCAGCTGATCATAGGTTTTACAAACCCCGCGCTTCTGCGTACCAATGCGTCTAGCCTGGCAATCAACTCTTCTTTTTGAAAAGGTTTTACTAAATAGTCATCCGCGCCAGCGTTTAGGCCTTCTACTTTATCCTGCCAGTTAATTCTTGCCGTTAGAATCAGCATAGGAGCGGTCACTTTGGCTTCTCGTAGTGACTTAATCAGGCTGATGCCGTCTTGATCTGGTAATCCTAAATCGACAATCGCAATATCAATAGGATAATTGGTTGCTTGAAAGAAGCCCTCTTTGGCGGTAGAGGCAACCTGTACCTGATTGCCAAGTTCAGTAAGTTGTACGTTTAAATGATGAGATAAAATGGCATCGTCTTCGATCACTAAAATTCGCATGTGCAACTCCTTGTACTGAAATATGGTAACTGTAGATAAAATAACGTGTGGCTTAAAAACTGCTTATTAAGCTGATGGCAATAGTGAATGACACACCGATAAAAATGATCCCAACTAACGCATCAATAATATGACTAACGTTGAGTAACTTTACTTGAATGCTGGGCTTGGATAATACCATGGCTAACAGACTAAACCATATCAGCGATAAGGAAAACAACAGTACAGTTGCCGCTGTTTTGGTTATAAGGTTGACTTCAGGAGTAATCAGCACAGTAAATAACGTGATAAAGAAAATTAATGCTTTAGGGTTAAGTAAATTGGTTAACAAACCGACTTTAAATCCGTTAAATACTGACTTTTGTGGAGCATCAGGAACAACTGATGTAACAGTTTGAACTGGCGCGTGTGTAGAGGCTGCAATAGCTTTGAAGCGTCCTATAGCTGATTTCAGTGCTTGAAAGCCCATCCAAGCCAAATAACTCACACCAACACATTGAACTAAAGTGTAAGCAAGAGGAGATTGACGGATCATTAAACTGATCCCAACAAGCGATAACAGCGTGTGGATTAAGATAGCTATTGAAATACCCAATGCGCATGCTAATGCGGTTTTACGATGTTGTTGTGTGGCCATTTTTACAATAATGGCGAAATCAGGCCCTGGACTTATTAATGCGATGCAATGAATAACAGCCAAGCTGGCTAATAGGGTAAAGTCCATTTATGTTCCTGATTGTAATAAAATTGTTTTATTCTTTATAAAGTAAAAATAAAAAAGGCGCAACCAGTGCGCCTTTTAAGAGTGCCTAACTGTGTTAGGTTTTTGAATTTGCTTTTGCATTCAAGACTTGTTCTTCAAAACTTGTCGCAGCTTTACCTGCTTGTGAGTCATTGAACACCTCTTCGTTGAAAGCACCTTCTGATTTAGCAATAATAACTGTTGCGACGGTATCACCAGTAACGTTGACAGCGGTTCTTAACATATCAAGTAAACGGTCTACACCAATGATCAAGGCAATACCTTCTACAGGCAGTCCGACCTGGTTTAATACCATTGCTAGCATAATCAAGCCTACACCTGGCACACCAGCGGTTCCAATTGATGCTAAGGTTGCAGTTACAACGACCATAGCATAATCAGTTAAACTCAGTTCGATACCAAATACTTGAGCGATAAATACGGTCGCCACCCCTTGCATAATCGCCGTGCCATCCATATTGATGGTTGCGCCAAGTGGCAATGTAAACGAAGCAATTTTGTTATCAACACCCATACGATGCTCAGATGCTTCGATTGTTACGGGTAACGTGGCATTCGAACTTGCGGTGCTGAAAGCGAACAGTTGTACGTCACGCATTTTACGTAAAAACATTAATGGGTTTAATCCCGAGAACACTTTTAACAGTGCTGGATAAACCACAAGCGCTTGAATTAACAGCACAGCGACGACCAGTAAAAAGTACTTCACGACACTGCCGAAGGTTTCCATTCCTAACGTTAAACTCAGTTTCGCCATTAACGCGAATACACCATAAGGTGCTAACTGCATCACTAAGGTGACAACGCGCATGATGATTTCGTTTAAATCGTTGAAGAACAGAGCCACTCGTTCGCCACGTTCACCAATATGGGAAATAGCAAAACCAAAAATGACAGCAAATAAGATAATTTGCAGCATGTTACCTTGTGTCATCGCTTGAATGGGGTTGTCAGGGACGATATTGATGATCACTTCAGATAAGCTTGGAGCCTCTTTTACCGTGAACTCCATAGTTGAACTCACTAAGCTAGCATTGCCAGGATGAATCAAAATGGCGGCCACAATCGATATGGTTAATGCAATAGCCGTAGTAAACAGGTAAAACGAAATGGTTTTACCGCCTAAGCGACCAAGCTTAGAAGGGTCACTTAATGAGCAGGTACCACAGACTAAAGAGACAAACACTAACGGTACAACTAACATCTTTAAACTTGAAATAAATATTGCGCCGATAACGTGCAATAATCCTTCAGTGATGTAATCTTTAACAAATAAACTATCAGGTAAAAGGTTTCGTAGAAGCAAGCCAAGTAAAATACCTGAAGCCATGCCAATTAAAATTTTACTCGTAAGTCCGAGCTGTTTTTTATTGCTCACAATCGATCCTTCCAATTATTTTTCTAAGTATTTGGGGGCTAACCCGCTAAAGCCTAGCAGGAAAGGGTAACTTATGAAATGGTATAAAAGTTAAAGTTTATGTCTAAATGTGCCGATTAAAGTGTTCAGGTTGTGGCATAGTTATCAGATATTTGTGTATTATTGTCTAATAGGTAACTATTATAAATCATAAGTATTATTCTAATGTAACAGGGAGCCTGACAATGAGGTCAGCAATTAAAGTTTATTTAGCGTTAATTTGTTCGTTCTTACTCGTCGCTTGTAGCGGTGGTGGAAGTATTTCTGAAGACGGTGGAGGAGGCACTCCGACACCGACACCAGTAACTATTTCAGTTGCTTTATCTGTCGATAATACTCAAGTGTCAGTTGCAGAGCCTGCAAATTTAACGGCAACAGTGACAGACTCTGATGGCAACGCGATAAGTACTTTAGTGACCTTTGAGTTGAATGATGACTCGTATGGCACTTTCTCGCCTGCTACTGGGCAGGTTTCAACTAATCCAGATACTGGTATGGCAACGGTTAAGTTAAATACCGCATCGATTAATACCGGTGCAACAGTAACTGCAACCACCTCAACAGGTGAGTCGGCATCTGTTAACCTAACCATGGTTGGAGATGGCGGCGATATCGGGGAAGGAGGCGGTGCACAAGTTACTTTAATTCTAGCTGATAAAAGTGGTGTTCCTATTCAATCCATTAGTTCGCTTATTCCTGGTAAGTTAATAGCTACGGTTACCGGGATATCCAAACCAACCATTGTAACATTTCAGAGTGATATTGGTGAGCTACCGATTCAAACAGCTGTAACTGATGAAAATGGTATTGCCACGGTCGATATTTTAGCGGGTGGACGGTTAGGTGCTGGAGAAGCGAGTGCGTCTCTGTCAACAAAAGAATTTGGTAAGACTATCGTTGTAGTTGGTGCAACTAATATTCTCATGGGAAGTGGTGAGCCTTTTCAAAACGGTGTTGCGAATATCAGTACCGATACCGTTTCAGCAGGTGGTACTGCATCTGTATCTATAAAGCTACAAGATGAACAGGGCAATTTATTTTCTGAACCAGTTGATGTGATTTTTACCTCAACTTGTTCAAATAAATCAATTCCTGAAGCAGAGTTAAGTAGCCCTGTTACGGCAGTTAGTGGTTTAGCTACAAGCACTTATTTAGCTAAAGGGTGTGTAGATACCGATAACATTACAGTAAGTGCAAGTATCGGCGGTAAAAGCCTTACTGCAACAGCAAGTATAAAAGTATTTCCTGCAAATGCAGGAAGCATCGTTTTTATTGATGCTGCCCCTGAATATATAGGTATTAAAGGCACCGGTATCGATGAGTCTTCAACACTGCGATTTAAAGTGTTAGATACTAATGGGAATCCTGTAGCAAATAAAGCGGTGAGCTTTTCATTAAATACTACAGTTGGTAACCTCAGTATTTCACCTACTAATGCTTCTACAAATAGTGAGGGTATTGTCCAAACAGTTGTCAATTCAGGAACCGTAGCGACGACAGTTCGGGTTACGGCCAGTATTGATAAAACCTCTCCTCTAATTGCAAGTCAATCAAGTGTTTTGGTTGTTTCAACAGGTAAGCCAGATCAAGATAGTTTCTCTTTATCCGCTTCGACGCTCAATGTTGAAGGGTGGAATTATGATGGTGCAACTGTAGAAGTTACAGCAAGACTCGCCGACGCATTCAATAACCCAGTACCCGATGGTACGGCGGTTATTTTTACAACGGAAGGTGGTAGTATTGGTGATTCTTGTACAACAATAGATGGCGTTTGTAAGGTTGTTTGGACTAGTCAGCATCCAAGACCTGTTGGTACTGACTCTAATGGCCCGTTGTTAAATGCTAAAGGTATTCAAGACCAAAATCCTGATTCAGCGCTTAATGCTGAAGTTAATAGAGCTGGTGGTACATATTATGGTAACAAATATGGCCAACCTTATGGTGGCAGAGTGACTATTACCGCAACAGTCATTGGTGAGGAATCCTTCCCTGATTTAAACAGCAATAATATTCTAGATTCCAAAAAAGAGTTCGAGTTGTTTCGCGGAACTGTCGATGATAACGAAGGTGTTATAGCTTGTGGCCGTGATAATAGCGGTGATTGTTATGATCTAAGTGAAGCTTTTGTTGATCATAACGAGGATGGAATATATACGCCTTTTTATGATGATACTAATCCAAACGATAGCTCTGGTAATAGAGAAACCTTTACTGATTTTGTTGATGCAGTAAATCCTGAAGGCGTTGGTGAATTTGATCTTGCGGATGGTCAATACAGCGGTGTGTTATGTGATGAAAGTGTGGATGGTGTGAAATGTAGTCCACAAACCTCAATCTCTGTTAGGCGAACATTGGTGCTGGTGATGTCGGGTAGTGATGCTTTCGCAACTAAGCTTACCGATGTATCAGGAGTTGTTGATGGTAAATTAACTATGAAGACTGAAGAAAATGCGTCGGTCAAATTTACTATTTCTGACATTAATAATCAGCAAATGCCATCGGGTACAATGGTTGATTTTAAACCTTTAGGTGCTGTTACCATATCTAATGACCAATTTATTTGGCCTAGTTCAAATCATAATGGTGGCAGACCTTTTGTTGTGAATTTAATTGGAGATAAACAACCAGGAGTAGGTTCTCTTTCTGTTCTGGTTACAACTCCTGGTGATGTTAAAAAAGGAATTTTGCAAACCACCACTGAGGTATTGAATATTCCTATTGTTGTTGAGTAATACTTTATAACTGATAAAACCGCAGGTGTTTTGTAGGCTTGTTAAACATTTAAAAAGTTACTACACCGATAGTTAGATACAAAAATGCCGCTAATGACTAATTAGCGGCATTTTTATTGGAGTTTGTTGTGCTAAAAAAACTACTTTTGGAACTGATACACGCTGCCCAGTTTCAATATTTGAGTTAGCTCATCTAACGCGGTGCGTGACTCCGTAATTAATTGTGGGTCGGCTAAATCTGCTACTGTTAACCTGTCACGGTAATGTTTTTCTACCCATGTATTTAATCGGCCAAATAGCATGTCATTCATTAACGTGTTTTGATTTACTGCGGCCACTTCAAGCTCATTCATTGCCACGCGTAAACGTAAACACGCTGGGCCTCCACCGTTTTGCATACTTTGTTTTACATCAAAGTACTTCACTTGCTTGATTGGTGTACCCAATGTGGTTAGCTCATTCAAATAAGCAAATACAGCGGGGTTTTCCTGACAATCAGTTGGTGCCACTATAGCCATTTCACCGTTTGGTAAGGTAATAATTTGCGTATTGAACAAATAACTTCTTACGGCATCATCAATCGATACTTGCGCTGTAGAGACTTTTATAAAATGCATTTCGGCGTTCATTTTTCGGCGGATCTCTGCAAATTTTGACTCGGTGTCTAAAAATGCTTGTTCATGATAAAACAACACATTTTGGTTACCGACAGCAATCACATCGTTATGAAACACGCCTTGATCAATCACGTCAGGGTTTTGTTGCATAAACACGCAGCTTTCATCTTCCAATTGATGTAATCGAGCAACAGCTTGCGAGGCCTCTAATGTTTGACGGGCAGGATATTTAACAGGCTTTGGTGCATTAGGGTTGGTTGCACTTTGACCGTATACAAATAACTCCACACCGGCTTTACCATAGTCACTGCATAAACGTGTATGGTTTGCTGCCCCCTCATCACCAAAGTTGGCATGCTCAGGTAGATGTAAGTGATGTTTGAAATGACGATCATTATTAAATGTGGCTTTTAAAATATTACCGGTAGTCAGAGGTTCAATACTTCTGTGCAATTTATCAACAAGGTTGGCTGGAGTGAAATGCACTTTGCCATCTCGGGTGTCAGCGGAAGGTGACACTGTTGCCGCATTCGCGGTCCACATGCTTGAGGCGCTACAACAAGCGTTGAGTAACGCAGGAGCCTGCTTAGCGGCTTTTTGTAACACTTCTGCGTCAGATCCACTAAATCCAATTCTACGCAAAGTATAAAGGTCTGGTCGCTCTTGAGGAGCAAGCACACCTTGTACCATACCTAAATCCGCAAGCGCTTTGGCTTTTTGCAATCCTTGTTTGGCAGCAGCCTTGGGGTTAGAGGCTTGGGCAGCATTAGAATAAGACGCTACATTACCAAAAGATAAACCGGCATAATTGTGCGTGGGTCCTACAAGGCCGTCAAAGTTTGCTTCAAATTGCTTCATGGCTAATCCTTCTTGATTATAGTTATTGTGATTTCGACATGGAAATAACACTCAATTTGCATGTAAGAAATGACTAAATTACCGCAAGTATACGCAAGCTAAGCAGGTTAACAAACTGTTGGTTTTTTGTGCTCAGCCCCATTTTTGACTAAAAATGCACTCAATCAGCTTTCAAAAGTGTTTTATTGAGAAATTAGTTTTAAAAATCGCATATTATTTTTTCCATTTTTTTATTTTGGTAGAAAAATCACTCACAAATGCACATAAAAAGCAGATTTACTTGAAACTCTTGTCCTAACACTCTATATATGGAATCAATTTTGTTACTTTCTGAGACTATTTGGCGCAAATCAAACTATGGGTAAATCGTTAGTTATTGTCGAATCGCCGGCCAAAGCCAAGACTATTAATAAATATCTTGGTAAAGAATTCATCGTTAAGTCGAGCGTAGGTCACATCCGTGACTTACCGACTTCGTCCACTTCTGATGGCACTCCACCAGCTAAAACAGCTGCTGAAGTGCGTAAGATGTCACCTGAAGCTAAAGCTATATATAAGCAGGCAAGAGATAAACAAGCGCTAGTTGGCCGTATGGGGATTGACCCTGAAAACGGCTGGGCTGCGAAATATGCCGTATTACCCGGTAAAGAAAAAGTGGTCAAAGAATTAAAGACCCTTGCAGAATCCGCTGACCAAATCTATCTCGCAACCGATTTGGACCGTGAAGGAGAAGCTATCGCCTGGCATTTACAGGAAATTATCGGTGGTGACGCTTCACGGTATCAACGAGTGGTATTTAATGAAATTACTAAAACTGCAATTCAAGATGCTTTTAGTAAACCGGCAACATTAGACACTAACATGGTTAACGCGCAGCAGGCTCGTCGATTCCTCGACCGCGTTGTTGGCTTTATGGTTTCGCCGCTACTTTGGAAAAAAGTGGCGAGGGGATTATCGGCAGGTCGTGTGCAATCGGTTGCCGTTAGGTTGGTGGTTGAACGCGAGAGTGAAATTAAAGCGTTTGTGCCAGAAGAGTTTTGGGACATACATGCGGATTTAAATACCAGCAAAGCTGAACAGCTTAAAATGCAGGTAATGAAATTTCAATCAGCTGCTTTTGAACCCATTAATGAAGCCCAAGCTAAGGTTGCTGTGGATGCGTTAAAAGGAGCGTCTTTCAAAGTTGCAAATCGTGAAGATAAAGCAACCTCAAGCAAACCTTCAGCCCCTTTTATTACCTCTACTTTGCAGCAGGCAGCCAGTACGCGCTTAGGTTTTGGGGTGAAAAAGACCATGATGATGGCGCAACGTTTGTATGAAGCAGGGCATATCACTTATATGCGTACTGACTCAACAAATTTGAGCCAAGAAGCGCTTGATAATGTCCGAGAGATGATTGCTAACGAGTTTGGTGACAAGTATTTACCTGCTGAACCAATCCGTTATGGCAGTAAAGAAGGCGCCCAAGAAGCGCATGAAGCCATTCGTCCATCCAATGTTGCCATTCAATCGGCAACATTAACGGATATGGAGCGTGACGCTCAACGTCTTTATGAGCTGATTTGGCGTCAATTTGTAGCGTGTCAGATGACACCTGCGCAATACGATGCAACTCGATTGACTGTAGTTGCTGGTGATTACGAATTAAAAGCCAGTGGACGTACATTACGCTTTGATGGTTGGACACGCGTTCAGCCACCTATGAGTAAGAAAAATGACGACACCAGCACCTTACCTGTGGTTGAGATCGGTGACAGCTTAAGTCTTGAACAATTACTGCCTAAACAACATTTTACTAAACCGCCAGCGCGTTATGGTGAAGCGTCATTAGTAAAAGAGTTAGAAAAGCGTGGTATTGGGCGCCCGTCTACTTATGCGACCATCATTTCAACCATTCAAGACCGAGGTTATGTACGGGTTGATAACCGTCGTTTCTTTGCTGAAAAAATGGGTGAAATTGTCAGCGAGCGTTTAGTTGAAAGCTTTAAAGATTTAATGAGCTATGACTTTACAGCTAGTATGGAGCAGACATTAGATGATGTTGCCCATGGAAAGCTGGATTGGAAAAAAGTACTTGATGGTTTCTATGGTGATTTTACCAAGCAATTATTAATGGCTGAATTGGATCCTACTGAAGGCGGAATGCGTCTGAACGATCCGGTTTTGACAGACATCGAATGTCCAACATGCCAACGTAAAATGGGTATTCGTACCGGTTCTACTGGTGTGTTTTTAGGCTGTAGTGGTTATGCATTACCGCCAAAAGAGCGCTGCAAAACAACGGTGAATTTAACCTCTGGTGATGAAGCTATCAGTGACAATGAAGATGCTGAAACAGATGCTCTTCGTGCTAAACATCGTTGTGGAAAATGTGGCACCGCAATGGACAGCTACCTAATTGACGAATCGCGTAAATTGCATGTCTGTGGTAATAACCCAAGCTGCGATGGCTACGAGATTGAAAAAGGTCAATTTAAGATCAAAGGTTATGAAGGCCCGCTCATTGAGTGTGATCGTTGTGGCAATGATATGGAATTGAAAAACGGCCGTTTTGGTAAATATTTTGGTTGTACCAATAGCGAATGTAAAAATACTCGTAAACTGCTGAAAAATGGAGAAGCTGCGCCACCAAAAGAAGATCCTATCTTCTTACCCGAGCTTAAGTGCTCCAAGTCAGATGCACACTTTGTGTTACGTGATGGTGCAGCAGGGATATTTTTAGCGGCCAGTACTTTCCCTAAATCGCGCGAAACCCGTGCTCCTTTAGTGGAAGAGTTAGTTAAATATCGTGATCTACTTTGGGATAAGTATGCATTTTTAGCTGATGCCCCCGTTGAAGATGATGACGGTAATAAAACCGCTGTTAAATTTAGCCGTAAAACTAAAGAGCAATATGTTGCTACTGAAGTAGATGGTAAAGCGACGGGGTGGTCTGCCAAATTTGTTGGTGGAAAGTGGGTCAGTGAATCGACTAAAACACCAAAGAAAAAAGCAAAAAAGTAAGTTAATACTTTTCGCATAATATAAACGCCATCATTTTGATGGCGTTTTTGTTTCAGCCCAAAAACTTAATCATTGACAAGCCAACGATTGAACTACAATGAGAATATGTACTAATAGCCTAATAGTTGTTTATTGTGATCTATCGTATTGTTGTGTTGCTTACATTTTTGCTTTTATCTGAGTTTGCTGCTGGGCAAGACTCCTTCACTAATGACAGCGTGAATACGGTGCAGCCTGTTGGTGATTTTGAGGTGATTGCTGTTGAATATCCTCCCTTTACGACCATGGAAGAACCCGAACATGGTGTTAACTTTGTGTTGCTCGATGAGTTAATTATTCGGCATGATATGCATAAACTGACACCATTATTTTTGCCTCCTGCTAGAGCACAACTGCAAGTACAATCAGGGAGATGGTGCTTAAGTTTTTTTCCTCCACCGGAATATTTACCTAGTACATTTTTACCATTAAGCGATCAAAAAGTGATTTTGGGTCTATTTAGACGAACGGAATCATTAATGTTTGACTGGCAACATCTTTCAGATCTCAAAGGTCAGAAACTCGCTATCATGCGATACAAGCGTGAAGGGGCATTTCATAAACAGTTTATTGATGCGGGTATTGAAATTGTGCAAGTCGAGTCGTTAGCTCAAGGCTTTAAAATGCTGCAGTACAATAGAATCGATTTGGTTTTTTCAAATCAGTTTCCTGATTTTTTAAAGCACTTATCTGAGTCAGAAAGAGCGCTATATCAGTTTTCAAACACGTCGATAATGGAAGTTAGTGTTGGTGTTTATATAAACAATAAATGTCTAGAACAGTATCGAGCATTGCTTCCTAGCACATAGTTCTGTCGTAAAAAACATCAGTTGACCCTGATTAATCCCCATAAATTATCTTTTTAATCCCTTGATGTGGTAATTTGTTCGTTTGATTTTTTTAAACGGTAGATTTCATGATTGTTGGTTTTGATTACGGTAGTGCTAACTGCTCAGTGGGAATATGGGAAAATGAACAAGTTAAACTACTTCCACTGAGTGTTGATTCTAACTATCTACCATCAACACTGTATGCAATGGACCGAGAGCTCATAGCTGAAGCGGTTTACGCTGGCTTACCCGATAAGTTAAAGGCTGAATATTCTCATTTACGCAGCTCACAATTAATGCGCGCTAAACAAATTCGCCATGAACTTGATTTACTTCCAGATGAACAAGTCGTGTTTGTTGGTCAATCGGCAATCGAAGCCTATCTAGAGATGCCCGAAGAGGGTTTTTATGTTCGTTCCCCCAAATCATTTTTAGGGGCAACAGGTTTACGCCCAGAACAAGTCGCCTTATTTGAAGACATTGTGACACTGATGATGATGCACGTGAAGCAATTGCTTGACCAGCAGCTGGTTGCTAAGGGCCTGCCATGTGCAACTCACGCCATGATAGGTCGTCCGGTTAACTTTCAAGGCATTGGCGGAGAACAAAGTAATCAGCAAGCTGAAGCCATATTGACCCTAGCAGCAAAACGCGCTGGTTTTAGTGACGTGGGTTTTTTATTTGAACCATTAGCTGCAGGAATGGATTTTGAATCAACCTTAGTTGATGCTGCTAATGTGCTTGTTGTGGATGTTGGCGGGGGCACAACCGATTGTTCTTTAGTTAAAATGGGCCCCGACTTAATGGTAGCTGGCCAACGAGATAAAGACTGTTTAGGCCATAGCGGCCAGCGTATTGGGGGAAATGATTTAGATATTGCCTTAGCCATGCAAGGATTTATGCCAAGCTTTGGCAGTGGCAGTAAAATGCTTGACGGTAAGCCGATGCCGTCAAATCTATTTTGGAATGCAGTCGCAGTTAATGACATTAGTGCCCAGCGTGATTTTTACCAATTAGCGAGTAAAAAGTTAATTGAAGTGTTGATTAAAGAGTCGCAGACACCTCATATGATTAATCGGTTGCTCATATTGCAACAAAACCAAATGAGTTTTCAATTAGTGCGTCAAGCAGAGTTAGCCAAAATCGCCTTGACTCAAGCCCCCCAGCATCAGACCTATTTAGACTTTATCGAAGATGATTTTTCGGTAGAGGTCAGTGTTAAACAGTTTGAGCAAGCCATTACACCCTCGTTGAACAAAGTGAGTCAATTAATGCAACAGGCAATGACCAGTGTTGATATTGACGGCAAGCGTTTAAATAGTCCTGATATTGTGTATATTACCGGAGGGACGGCACGCAGTCCGGCTATCTATAATCAAATTGCCAACGTTTATCCTGATGCAAAAGTGGTTGTTGGTGACCATTTTGGATCTGTCACTGCGGGATTAACCCGTTGGGCACAACAATATTTTAAGGTAACTTAATGAACATGAAACTAACGTTAATATCCGTTCTTACACTTAGCAGTATGTTAATGGGGTGCAGTGATGATGTGGGCAAAGTCAGTTTAGGATTGTTTACCACGAAAGATGTGATTATTGATGCGAAACATGATCCTAAAATTCCAGGTGTGACTTGCCATATAAGTCGAATTAAAGCTGATTTAGATTTTGCTGACCCATCCGATATGGGGATCAGTTGTCGCCAAACAGGGCCTATTAGTGCCAATGATCTTGCTGATATTGACATGAGTAAAGGCGGCGAAATTGTCTTTCAAGAATCGTTAAGTATTTTGTTTAAAAGCTTAAAAGTAAGACGTATTTTAGACAAAGAAAATCAAACTTTATTGTATTTGTCATATTCTACTAAAGAAACCAATGGCAGTCATAAGCATGCACTTTCAACAGTACCTTTATATGGCACCGAAGCTTGGAATGCGTTAAACCTTGATGTTAAAAATTAATCGCATAAGTATTTGATCATCATATGAAAAATAAAGTGTTCAACATAGGGTAATATGAGCATTTTTCAATAGTATTTTCGGATTATTTATGATGTTTGTGCTTGATTAACCGTCTGCAGTTGTCACTAAACAGAATAGTAAACAAATCGTCCAGATTTGCATATCAAAAGGCTACGATTAACGTAGCCTTTTGACTTGTTTGACGTTAGTTTTTAAAGTCTGTTACTTTAAAATCTGATGATAGCGCTCAAATCCTCGTTCAAGATCGGCTATTAAGTCCTGGGTATCCTCTAAACCAATATGTAATCTGATAAGCGGTTTTGAACTGTCCCATTGGGTCGCGCTACGAATTTTATCAATACCAAACACGCCCAGAATTAAGCTTTCATATCCTCCCCAAGAAAAGCCCATTTTGAAGTGCTGCATGTTTTCAACAAAGGCTGTGACACTGCGTAAATCACCTTGCTTCAATACAAACGAAAACAAGCCATTTGCAGAAGTGAAATCTCGTTCAAAAAACTCATGTCCTGGGCAGGTATCAAATGCCGGATGACGAACATGATCAACTTCTGGCCGTTGTGCTAACCATTTCGCCACGGCTAAGCCATTTTTATGGTGTTGTGCCATTCGCACACCTAAGGTTCGTAAACCTCTAGCGGCTAGAAATACATCGTCAGGAGAGGTTGTTTGGCCCATCAAGTAGCTGTTTTCACGCAGTTGTGGCCAGTAAGTCTCATTTGCTGTTGCGGTACCCATCATCACATCTGAATGGCCAACGATGTATTTTGTCGCTGCTTGAATAGAAATATCGACCCCCATTTCAAAGGGGCGTGAGTTGATAGGAGATGCCCAGGTATTATCCAACATTACAATAATATTGCTTTCGTGTGCTATACGACAAAGCGTGGGTACATCTTGAACTTCCATGGTAATCGACCCAGGGGACTCTAGAAATAGCACTTTTGTATTTGGACGAATTAGCTCGCGAATGCCTTCACCTATCATAGGGTCATAATAGGTCGTTTCAATACCAAAACCTGCAAGCATTTTGTCACACAAATCTCGGGTCGGCTCATAGGCGGTATCGACCATCAACAGATGATCTCCCGATTTTAAAAATGACAATAAAGCGGCACTTATCGCGCCAGCGCCGGATGGGTACAAGGCTGTACCAGCACCGCCTTCAAGTTCTGCAATCGCTTCTTGGAATGAAAAATGGGTTGGGGTGCCACGGCGACCATAAAAAAGCTCACCATTAGTTTTGTTTTTAATGGCAAAACGCATGTCATCCATAGTGTCAAACACCACAGTCGATGCTCTAAACACTGGGGGATTAATGATGCCCTTGGTGTATTTCTTGTCTCTGCCTAAACTTACAATTTGAGTCGCTTGCTTACCATGTTTTGCCATTATGACTTCATCCCTTTTAACTTTATTTGGCCATCCTACCATCTATACGGCTAAATGAAAGGGGCAACAGTTGGATTTAATATTTTTACTTCGATTGAATCAGGTGCTTTCGATAATGGGCAAGGTTAAACACAGCTCAACGCCATACAGGGATGAACGGGAACCTTGATCACTTTCGGTAAAGGAAGATACATTAGTCGCTTTTATCGTACCTTGGTGAAAGTCTGTAATTAACCGTGCAATATACAAACCTAAGCCAAGATGAGGTTTATTCGACGGCGCTTGTGGTCTAATAGACACCATGGATTCAAAAATTTGTTCGCTCATATCTTGTGGCAAACTAGAGCCCCAATTGGTGACTTTAACGATGGCCTGCTTATTATGTTGATGTAAAATCACAATAATTGGACTGTCAGGCAAGCTAAATTCAATGGCGTTACAGATTAATTTGTCCATCAATTGGGCTATGTATTCAGGTACACCATCACACAGCATGCTTTTCTCTTCAATGGCTACGCTAAATATCTGTTCAGGGTAGGTCATTTGATAACCTTGCATACATCCGCTGATGACTTTATTAAGTGGGAACACACTGCGCTCGGCATGGCCTAAGCTTGCTTCAAGGTTGGTTGCTTCCGTTAAATTATTCAAAATAAGGTGAAGTTGATTGACACCATCTTGAGCTCTATCAACATATTTTTTACTCGACTTTTCTAAAGATTGGTTGCCTAGATGCTCCAAAGAACTGCGAACAACGGCCACTGGAGTACGTAACTCATGTGACAGACGAGATGACATGTTTTCTAAGTAATGCGTGTATTGTCCTAGCCTACCGACAATATTGGCAAAGCTGCGTGATAAATCACCGATTTCATCGCGGTTTCTTGAGGGGGTAATTTGTTGTCTTACACGTCCTTGACTATCAATCGCCAATTCAGCTTGATCGCGTAAGCGTCTAATGCGACTAGATATACTTGAAGCAAAAATAAACAAAGCTAAAGTGCCCATACTCATAATGGTGAGAATAACATTAAATAGCTTTTCTAACGCTCGGTTACGTAAGCTTCGAATACCGTGGGTCGTTTCTTCGGCGATAACAACCCCCATCACTTTGTCATCAATCCAAATGGGACTGGCTGCAGCTAATACCACCGCTTTGCTGTCTGGCGTTAATCGCCAAGTTGAAGCGGGTTTACCTGCTAGCGCATTTTCAATATGGCTGCCACTTAATTCAGTCGAATCTTGTAATGAGTCAATAAAGTCCTGTGGCGGGCGAGTAAGAATTTTATAATATAACGGCAATAAGTATTGTTTATGAAAATGCGACCAGGTGCTTTCGGTTTGGATATCATCTAAATCAGAGTCCCAGGCGTTATTTGATGCGCGAATATCACCAGAACGGGCTAATACTCTGCCATGGTTATCAACCACCCAAATACGTGAGCTATTGTGCCCCATGCCTTTAACGATACTTTCAATTTCAGGAGAGGGAACTAACACTGTGCCTAACTCCGCAACTGAATTGGTTGCAGAGGTACCGACAATATTTGCTAGATTGCGTGTTTCGATGTCATCTACATTATGAATGGCAAAACCAAGCTTACTGCCGATCATGTCTAACGGTACCCTGAATTCGATGATGTAACCATTGGGTGTTTTTTGCCATTGCCCTTGAATGCGATTCTCTGGAGTAACGGGCATCGATTGCGTTGGGTCGTCAGGGAGTTTAAATGCACTTAACCAACCATCTTGAGTATTGGCAATCACGTATCGGGTGAACTGATTATTCGGCGCTAACGTTGCAATCACTAAGTGATCGTTTCTGTCTACCCTTAAGCTGTTTTTACCTCGGTAGATAACCTTGTCATCATTCACTTCAAAAAAACCATACAAATAGCCTGCATATTTACCCACCATATGGGTAAAATTTAGCTTTACGACTTGTTCCTCATTTTGTTGGTAAACCACGTGTTCATTGCCATATTGCAACATGCGGTGACGATAAAGTTGCCAGTCATCTAATTTTCCGTCCAGTCGGATAGGGCCGGATAAAGGGTAAGCGTATAGATCTCGACCTTTTTGAACTTGAGTTAAAAAGCTTGCCTGATTATCAAATAGTTTTGGGCGCTCATGTAATGCTGTCGCTAAAGCCTGAGTAGTACCTTCAAGGGTTTTTTCTTGGCCATGGCGTAAGTATTTTTCCATTTCCCATACATATTCATACCCTAACCAAGGAAGGCAGAGTAAAAATAATGACAAGACAATGACTTTGGCCCTAAGCCCTAACGGCAAATACATAGTGAATTGCTTTCCTTACAGACTGTCCCAGCGATAACCCATTCCATAAACGGTATCGATGCAATTAAACTCGCTGTCGATGGCAATAAACTTTTTCCTGATCCGTTTGACATGCGATGTGATGGTGCTGTCGTCGACAAAAATTTTAGCTTCTTGCATCAAATCCTGACGACTGCGTACATGGCCTGGGTGTTTAGCCATGGCATGCACCATCCAAAACTCGGTCACGGTTAATTCTATGGGATGCTGTTTCCAGGTAACCTGAATACGGTTACCGTCAATTTGTAAATGATTGCGTACCATCAAGTTGTCTTCAATCGGGCTTGAGCCTATTAATTCTGAACGACGAAATAACGCGGCGATACGAGCTAACAAATGTGGAAAACTCACATCTTTAGAAAGGTAGTCATCAGCGCCAAGACGTAAACCACAAACGGTATCAAAATCACTACTGCGCGCGGTTAAGAAAATAATTGGTATGCTACTCGACATGGCTCTTAGGGATTGGCACAGGGTAAAGCCGCCATCAATCTCACCTTCAAGGCCGATATCAATAATGGCTAAATCGGGTAGGCGAGCATTAAAGGCCAGCATCGCTGTTGGGCGATTAGGGTAGGCTTGAACGCTGTAACCTTGTTGCTGTAACACTTCTTTATAGTTGTCACGAATAGCCGCTTCATCTTCCACAATGGCAATACGTTTCATCAATCAATTACTTCCCGTTAGCAGTTTATTGTTGTGACTATACAGCAATTTATTGCCGGTTAAAGTGTGCTAAAGCAATTGCCATATTGTTGCCACAATTGACCTTTAGATTGCCATATTTGCTCCCATAAAAAGCCATTTATTTGTTGTTTAATGATTTCATCGAATCGATAGCGACTGATATCCATCGATTTTTAACATCAATTAACAGGACACAATTATGAAAAAGCACATGATCAACGCCGCAATTATTTCATCTTTACTGATGACCAATGTAAGTTATGCCACCTCGACTAAGACCACTGAAACGCTAAAAGATCGCGAACACACTGAAGAGCTTGTTGGCCTGAGTTCAGGAGCTATTCTAGGCGCTGTGATTGGTGGGCCAGTTGGGGCATTCATTGGTGCATTAACTGGAACCTTTATTGGAAAATCTGTCGGAGATGAATCTGAAATCAATGCTCAAAAATCTATATTAGAACAACAGCAATTTGCCCTAAATGACAAAAATGCCAAATTGGCCGAGATGGATAAACAGCAACAAACACTCTTTGAGGTACAAACCGAATTAGCCCGAATTCAAGCCCATCAAGAACAAACTTTAACGGAACTGAGCATTGGCATGAATGTGCAGTTTAAAACTGGGTCAGCTCAAATTGAACCTTTGTTTCAGCAACAGCTTGATAACGTCGCTTACATGATGGCATCCATGCCAGATTTGCATGTCAACTTAATGGGCTACGCCGACCGTCGAGGCAATGATGCCTTTAATCAAGCCTTATCTGAGCAACGTTTGCTGGAAGTCATCAATTATTTGGCTGCCCAAGGAATAGATAAAACAAGATTAACAGGCCAAGCCTATGGTGCTAGCGCGCCTATGCATGAGGAACAAAATTTTGAGAATGATTTCTTTGACCGCCGAGTCACATTAAAGCTCATTTCTGAAACAGAACAACTTGCTGCCAATTAAGCATCCGTAAACTCATTTAATTAATGGAATAAACCAAAGGCATCCGAGCATGCCTTTAAGGAGCGGTTATGTTTGCAAAATTGCCATTTTTGTTTGGTTTAATTGGGTTGTTGTTACCAATTGTGACCAACGTGAGTGAAGCCTCACAAAATAGATATGTAGATGCTAGCAAGCTATCAGATGAGATAACCCAAGGCGTGGTAAGTTATCGCATTAATGGCCAAAGTAAGCAGATATTAGCTTTAGATACTCAGGTTGAAATGACAGTATCGGGATTAATCAATCGGGTTACCGTGAAACAAATTTTCAATAATATTGAAGACGGTTGGATTAATGCAAAATATGTATTTCCATTGCCAGATAATGCAGCAGTGGACGGCATGAATCTGTTGATTGGTGAGAGGGCAATTAAAGGCGTTATCAAACCTAAACATGAAGCGAAAAAAGAGTTTGAGCTTGCTAAACAACAGGGAAAACAAGCCAGCCTTATTAGCCAACAGCGCAGTAATATTTTCACTACTCAATTAGCCAATATTGGGCCGCAGCAGCAAGTCGTGGTTGAAATTACTTATCTAGAAACGCTTAGCTATCAAGATAGTATGTTTAATTTACGATTTCCTTTGGTGGTAGCGCCGCGGTATCGGCCTGATTTTCAGCGTAATGAGTATTCTAAAACACAGCAGCTAGTCGCGCCTATCCTTAATCAAGTTCAGCAACCGTCACCAAGCCATAAAGTGTCGATGAATATTAACATTGATAGCGGGTTTGGTCAGATACAGTTATCAAGTCTTTATCATGATATTCAACAACATCATCAAGGCCGACTCACTAATGTTGTGCTACAAGGAAATATACCGCTAGATCGAGATTTTGTGCTGCAATGGCATACGGATGTCGGTGAGGAAGTTGCCGCTGCAGTCTTCTATCAAACAGGTCAAACCCATCAGCTTAGTATGGGAGAAAAAGCTGAAATTTCTGATGATATTTATGCCATGGCATTGCTATTGCCTCCCAACTTAGTGCGTAAACCGCAGCATCAAATCAACCGAGAATTAATATTAGTGATTGATACTTCTGGCTCAATGGCTGGAGAGTCAATCAAGCAAGCTAAACTGGCCTTGAACTTAGCGTTAAGCACACTTAACCCCAAAGATAGCTTTAACATTATTGATTTTAATTCAAGTGCTCAATCGTTATTTGCTCAGGCACAAGTTGCAACTAACGCTAACTTAATAAAAGCTAGCCGATACATTGCTGCGTTACATGCTGACGGTGGGACTGAAATCGCCCCAGCCTTGGACAAAGCTTTGGCATCCACAATCAATATTGAACAGCAACAGCCGAAATTAAGACAGGTTATTTTTATAACTGATGGCGCAGTGTCAAACGAAGCGCAATTATTCGAACAAATATCCCATCAATTACACGACGCACGTTTGTTCACAGTGGGTATTGGCTCTGCACCTAATTCACATTTTATGAAAAGAGCGGCGACGATCGGCAGAGGCACCTTTACTTACATTGGTAAGTTAGAAGAAGTTGAACTGCAAATGACTCAGCTGATTGAAAAAATAAGCCAGCCTGTGCTAACCGATGTTGAGTTATATCATCTCGATGGCAGTATTCCTGATTATTGGCCTGCTGATATTAAAGATGTTTATCAACAGTCTCCTGTAGCGATAAGTTTTAAACTTCCAGCAGAACAATTACAGCCGGTGATTATCTCAGGACAAATTAATGGTCAATATTGGCAAACCCAACTGGATTTCAATACCGCTGAAGCCGCCGTTGGTCTTGATTTGGTATGGGCAAATGCAAAAATTACCTCGTTAGAAATGAGTCAAGACTCCGTTAATCGCTCACGTGTCGAGAAACAAATTGAAGCATTGGCATTGCAGTATCATCTAGTGAGCAGCGCCACCAGTTTATTGGCCGTGGATGTCACGCCAATAAATCCTCACCATGTAGATAAAGGCGAGCATCAGCTGGGACAATTAATGCCCGCAGGTTGGCAAATTAACTCTATTCAACAAGGATTTTTACCGCAAACCGCAACGGCCAGCAAATTATGGTTACTGGCTGGGTTAAGTTTATTGGCCTTAACCTTGCTGTTTGGTTTGTGGTTAAAAGGCAAGTTACCCGGACAATTATTTATTATTCAGTCTTTGGATGCAGACCATGTTTAATTTGTATTTAAAACAGTTGTTTAGCATGAAAGGTGAAAGGGGCAATACATTACAATGGCTAGCTTTTGGCATTTTGTTATTGCTTGCTTCGATAATGATAATTAAAGGCGGTTATATGCAGGCTAAAGCACATTTTGCTCAATATTTAATTGAACGAGCATTTATACAAACATTAGTTGATAACAAACCCCATAAACCTTGGTCTTGGGCTGATACACACCCTGTGGCTAAAATGCGTTTTATGAACCCTAAGCTCAAGTCTGTTGAAAATGATCTTTATATATTGGCAGGAATGTCAGGACGCACCCTAGCTTTTGGCCCAGGTTTGTTTTTAGGTGGTGCGGGAGCTGGTGAGCAAGGCAATACCATCATTGCAGGCCATAGAGACAGTCATTTTTCTAGACTTAAATATTTGCAACTGGGAGATGTCATCGAACTGCAAAACACCCAAGGCAATTTAACTCAATATCGCGTGACAGATCTACGAGTGGTACACGAGTCGCAAGTAGAGGAAATGGCAAAAACAGAGGATAGCCGATTAACATTAATTACCTGCTATCCATTTGAGTCTTTATCCGCTAATGCAAACCTTCGTTATATTGTTGAAGCCAAGGCTATGCCTGCAGGACCTAAAAGTTGGATCTAAAGGATAGATTTAACTAGAAATGGGCATCACACGATTACGGCCAAGACGTTTTGCTTCATATAGCAGTTTGTCAGTGGCTTCAATCAGTTGACCGGCATCTTGTTTTGGTTGCCACTGTGCAACGCCAAAAGAGGCAGTGATAGAGTCAATGACTTTGTCGCTGCGTCTATCTTTTACACTGAGTTTTTCCAGAGCTCTTCGAACGGCTTCTGCAAGGTGACGGGCGACTCTTAATTGGCTTTTAGGGACGATAATAGCAAATTCTTCACCACCAAATCGATATAACTTTATGCCATCGCGACACGCTTCTTGAACACGTTTTGCAACCGTTTTTAATACTAAGTCACCCAGCTGGTGGCCAAAGTTATCATTAAATTTTTTGAAATGGTCAATATCAATCAAAATCAGGCAACAGCCCTCAGGAGCCAAGTCTATTTGAGCATTAATATCTTCATCAAAAGCACGCCGATTAAGTACATTGGTAAGCGCATCATATAATACATCTTTTTCAGACTCAGCGAGGCGGGTTTTAAGTGAATCAATTTCAGATTGCGCTTTTTGTAATTGCTGGGTAAAGCTTACCGTACTAGAACGAATGTTAGCTGACTCTTTAACGATATTTCGGACAACACCAATCACCTGTTCCAATGAAAAACCTTGATTTTCAAGATCGGCTAAACGCGTAAAGTCCTTATCAATTTGTGCTTGGAATGTCGCTGTATCTGAATTGGTATCTTTAAGTGATTGAGATAAATCACATACCATAGCATCAAGATTTTTACGCATATCACGAACGTCAAGCTCAACAGGGTCGGCAACATGCTTACGGAACAATAACTCACTTGTTACAGGCGAACAGCTTTGATTTTGTTTAATGGTGGCATCAAGTTCAGCATTTAATTGGGGGTTTTGCTCACTGACATAAGCATACCAAAGGGCATAGTTAGTGGGTGTGGTAGGAATTTGATATTTCAGCATTAAAGGAACTGCTTTTTTTAAGTTCGCAGCTGCAAGCTGTAAAAGCGAAGTTGACATATTGATTCTCTAATTGCTTATATAAAACATATTAAAAATATAGCAGTAAAACAGTCAGTTGTAACGGCAAAAAAAAAGCATCCCATGATGCTTTTTATAAAAATAATGGCTTAGAATGTGTATTGCACTGAAATCATTGGCCCTGTGAAGCTGTAATTAATATTGTAGTCTGCAATATTCACATCTTGTTCCAATACCGATAACGTTTGTTCATAATCAACATCAACTTCATAGTAGTTAAAGCCTGCCGTTAATGACCACTCATCAGATATTTTTGTTTCGACAATGGCGCGTACATCAATGAGTGATCCTTTCACTTTATTATATTTTAATGCGAAATATTGAGCATGGGCTTTAAATACCCAGCCTGGTGAAAACTCATAAAGGCCATACAAACCAATATCAGGCAAAGGTGCCGTTACACTGTTATCTACTACACGTGGCGTGCTAATGACTTCATCACAATATTTTGCTAATTCGCTATTAGGGACACATATACCTATGTTGCCTTCAAATGCTGTTTTCACAAACATGGTATGCAAGCCAATGCTTGCGCCTACAATATAATTACTGCCCTGAATAAAATCATAGCCATAACCTAAACGCAAAATATCGAGGTCTAATGTTGTACGTAAACTGATACCCGCTTCTACATCATAAACAGTGTCATCAATAGTGACTTGAAAATCTTTTTCAATAGAGGGTGATTGAGCGGTACGATGCAGTGATTTCCAATCGAGATAGATATTATGTCTTTGATTAAATGAATATGTGAATTCAAAAAAGGGTAAAAACTGTTTTTCTTTGAGGTTTAAATCATCCTCAAAATCTAATGGGAAAGTACCGCCATTTTTAGGATTAGTGACGACCATGTAAGAGTCAGAATTGGCGTAAAAACCACCGATGTTAAATGTGTATTGGTCAGGTAATTTAGCCGGTTCAGAACTGTTATCTGCACTTGCCCATACCAATGAAGGTAAGATGAGTAAGAGACAGGACATCAGGGGTTTGAACATAAATAAACTCCGCATTTTTATTATTATGGTTATTGCTCTTTGGACAATAATCTTTTTGTTTACTTGCCGAGTGTTTCGAACTAAGTCGAAAGTGCATTAAATAATGCAAAACTCTAAAAATGTAACTGCAAGGTAGTAATTGTTAAAGCAGATGATGATTAAAACATCACTAGAACACGCTAATCATATTAGCATTATGTAAGAAAGTGTAAATGATTTGTTTCGATAAGATTGCTTTAAATCAATGTTTTTGAGTATTTAATCATCAAATGGTGATGTGTTAAGCATTTTTTAATAAAAAGCGCTATCTGCAAAGTGCAACATTGCCTAGTTTATTAGTATTGAAGGATTTCATCGCAATAAAAAAGAGCTCTAGAGCTCTTTTTTGTAGGTAAATTTTAAACATCATATGAAGCAGTTAATCGTTACTATCGGTAACTTCTTCATCGTCTGCAGCATCATCAGAAATATCATCAAAATCAAGTTCAATCTCTACTTTAGAAGACTGCGCTGGTGCATGAATTGTACCTACAACTGCATAAAAAGGTTTCCCTTTAGCAAGTTTGGTGTATTTTGCCCACAATAACTCTAAAGGTGTTGTTGGTAGAAGTTGACCTTGTGCGACTTGAACAAATTGATCTTCGTCAGCTGTACAAGGTCGTTGGGTACCTTCCATTAAGTTCTTCAATGCTTGTCCATGTTGCTCAAGCAATTCAGCCTCTTTATTGGTAAAGTCTCCACAACGCTTAAAACCTTTAGGGAAATTAGCATCATCGTAAAAACGTTTGTTGCTGGTAAAACTAGCACTGCCATTGGCTATAGCGTCAATACTGGCAGCGATATTGGTATATGATTGCTGTGACATGGCATTTACCTATAAGATTGAGTGAACAAGGATTTCAATTGGATTATTGGTCAGGTTGGAATTTTTTTAAATCAAAATATTTTGACCATTTCGGTGAAGAATTTTTATGGATACGGATTTATTAAAGACCTTTCTTGAGGTGTCAAGAACACGCCACTTTGGTAAGGCTGCTGAGAATTTATTTCTTACCCGCAGCGCTGTGAGTTTTAGGATAAAACAATTAGAAAGCATTCTAGGTGTCGAGTTGTTTGAACGCTTGCGTAACAATATTCAACCCACTCCGGCAGGAGAAAGAATGCTTGGTCATGCAGAGGCTGTGCTTACCGCCTGGGAAAGAGCTAAACAAGATGTTAGCTTGCATCAAAGTCATTCTTCACAGCTTTCGTTAAGTGCTGGACATAATATTTGGGATAGCTATTTACAGCATTTTTTTCAGCCTTTGCATCAAGGTCTACCTGGTATATCACTAAGAACTGAGGTCATCACTGCGCAAGCTATGACTCGTCAACTATTAGAGCGAAGTGTTGATATAGCGATTAGTTTTGACCCTCCAAAACTAGAAGATGTTGAGATTATTAAGTTAATGGATGTGAGTTTGTGCCTTGTGTGTCATCAACCGAACATGTCCCTTAATGATATTGAAACCCTCAATTATATAAAGGTTGATTGGGGAACTGCATTTAACATTACCCATGCGCAGAGTTTTTCAATGTTACCTGTTCCTGCACTGCATACTACCTCTGCCAGAATTGCGCTAGATTTTTTGTTGAATAACGGTGGCAGTGCTTTTTTACCGAGTAACTTTGTTGCGCCTTATTTAGCGTCTAAGCAATTATATGAAGTGAAAGATACCATCAGCATTGAGCGTAACGTATATGGTGCATTTTGGATTGGGAATGAACGTCGCGTTGCAATTGAAAAGGCTTTATTAATATTAAAAGGGGCGATTTAAAATGGATTACGCCTGCTAGGACTACTTTACCGAATGAAACAAAAACCGTTAAGGTAATTTTTGGGTTTCATTCATAAAAAGTATTAAAAAAATACTGGTCCTAAAATAGCAATCCAGCTAATCGCACAAAAAACTAAACTTAAGAAAACGGCAGCAGAGGCGATGTCTTTAGCTTGGCCACTTAATGGATGAATTTCACCACCAAATCTGTCAACAACCGCTTCTACGGCTGAGTTGAGTAACTCAACAATTAACACTAAAAAAAGCCCTAAGATCAGCATTAAACGTTCAACGGTGCTGACATCGACTAACAAGGCTACAGGCAGCATAATCACGGCTAATGCCAACTCTTGCCTAAATGCTGCTTCACATTTAAATGCAGATTTTAACCCCTGTATTGAAAAGCCCGTCGCTCTGATTATTCGTTTAATTCCATGATTATTCTGAGGTTTCATTTAAGCCTACATAATGTACTACACTAAATTATTGGCAAGTATGCCATCATTACTAATAATTGTTAACTAGGGACTCATCCTTGTTAGATTTTGTTAATAACTACAATAAAGCAAAGGACTGCTAATGACTATTTTATTCATAAAGCGACTGCTAGGTTTTAGGATCCTACTTTGTAAATTTCAATTGTTAAATCTTGCCATTTTATTACCTGTATTTTGTGTAATACCAAGTTTTACTTTTGCACAAACATCAATAGTTGAAGCATCTTCAAAGCCATCAATTCAATTAGCAAAATCGGTCGAAGGAACATTGAATATCACTGACTATTTAGTCAGTGAGAAACTCGATGGCGTAAGAGGTTATTGGGATGGGCAACGTTTATTGACCAAAAGTGGCAAGCAAATAAATGCACCACTGTGGTTTACGGCAGATTTCCCTGATGTGGTACTTGAAGGAGAGTTATGGATTGGTCGTGGACAGTTTGAATTGGTTTCTGGTCTAGTTAGACGTAAAGTTGCAGATGATAACCTTTGGAGCAAGGTACGTTTTATGCTATTTGATTTACCTCAATCCCCGTTACCGTTTGAGCAACGTTATGCCGTTTTACAACAACTCGCTAAGCAATCATCTTCTTTAAAGGTAATCACTCAAATCAGCTTATCCTCAGAAATTGAATTGTATCAGCATTTGAACAGAATTGTTTCAGAGGGAGCTGAAGGCCTTATGCTGCACCGGAAATTAGCTATTTATACTGTTGGTAGAACAGATAATATTTTGAAATTGAAACTTAAAAGCGATGCTGATGCAATTGTTATTGGTTACAGTGAAGGTAAGGGTAAATATAAAGGGGCGATGGGGGCGTTAAAAGTCAAAATGGCCGATGGTGTGATATTTGAAATTGGCAGTGGTTTTACTGATATCCAGCGCCAGCACCCACCTCAAATTGGCTCGTTAATCAGTTTTTATCACATAGGTTTTACTAGTAATGGGGTGCCAAGGTTTGCAAGCTTTTGGCGAGTAAGAGATGACGAACCATTGCAATAGATATTCAAAAATAGTGAAAGAGGTGATTTTAAAAAATGAGCATCATTAACTCTGTATTATTTGTCTGCATGGGCAATATTTGCCGTTCTCCAACAGCTGAGGCGGTTTTTAAGCAAAAAGCACAGCAATATAAGTTAGATATTTTTATTGATTCAGCAGGCACCATAGCTTATCACCAGGGCAATCCACCAGATCCTCGCAGTGTTAAAGCGGGCGAGGCGCGTGGGCTAAATTTTACGGGCATGACTGCTAGACAGATAATAGATAAAGATTTTAGTCAGTTCGACCTTATTTTGGCCGCAGATCATGCAAATATGAAGGAGCTTATCGCGCGCTGTCCACCTGAATACAAGCATAAGCTGAATATGATCTTAGCATTTGGTAATACAGGTATCGAGGAAGTACCCGATCCCTATTATGGTGGTGAACGCGGTTTTGAGACCGTTATTGATTTACTTGAAAATAGTTTGACAGCATTAGCTGAAAAATGTCAGCGAACTAACCCATCTTGATGCATAGAGTAACGTTTTGATTGCAAGATTTTGAGTTAAAATCAAAGATTATCAATGGATGTTTCTAAACTCTCTGGTTAGCAGGGTTAGCAGGGTTAGCAGGGTTAGCAGGGTTAGCAGGGTTAGCAGGGTTAGCAGGGTTAGCAGGGGTATGATAATAGCGTTTCACAAGCTAAATTAGAAAATATTGATATCGGCATCGCTAGGGTCTGTTGATCTTTCAAGGTTGTTTTTGCAGCGAATTGTTGGCCATTTATACAAGGCAGAGGCTTTGCTGTGTAGTTATTCTACATAATAAGCCGATAACGTAGTAAAAATGGCCAACAAACGCTGTCCGAAGGATTCGGCTAAAAACGAATTACGCTTTGTTGAGTGAACTTTGCTTAGATTGCTAGGCATCAATCCATTCGCCTCAATTAAAACGTTTTAACTCGAACAAAACTCAACCAGCAAAGTTCGACAGGCCCTAGTCAATCTCACTTGCTTTGCATCTTCTTAAGCATGCATCGCAAGTGAACCGCTGTTTAGTCATCAAAATTAACCTTGATGGCGTTTACCTGACTGTTTTAGCTTACTTAATTCAAGTTTTTTCAATCTTGCCTGTTCTTTTTCAGCCATGATCCGTTCAACTTCAATCTTTTCGATTTCAGCCATAGCTGGCGTTTCCAAGCTCAATTGGCCAATTTTACCCGAACGAAATTCGTGTAGTAATAGTTCAGAAGCTTTATGTAAATCAATACGACCACCAGGTCTTAACGCACCACGTTTGCGCCCAATTTCTTCAAGTAATTCAAAATCTGAGTTGGGTAAATTATCGATTTTATATCGCTCGCAGATCATTTCAGGATAGGCTTTTAAAAAATACTCAGCGGCAAACATAGCTACATCCTCATATTCCATCGCCGTATCTTTAATTGCGCCTGTTACAGCTAATCGATAGCTACTTGCTTCGTTGTCTACTTTGGGCCATAAAATACCTGGGGTATCTGATAACACAATACCATTGCGTAAATTAATACGTTGCTGGGTTTTGGTTACAGCAGGCTCGTTGCCTGTTTTGGCGATGACACGTCCAGCTAAGGTGTTGATGATGGTTGATTTACCTACATTCGGGATACCCATAATCATGGTGCGAATATCTTTTTCAATCACATCACGATGGGGAACTAACTTACGGCATAAATCAGGGATCATTCTGACCATTGCAGGTTGTAGCGTGGTAATTGCAGAAGCTTTTACACCTTGTTCACGTTCTAAATACTCAATCCATTGCTCGGTGACTTTAGGGTCTGCTAAATCAGATTTATTCAGCAGTTTAATACAAGGTTTGTCACCACGTAATTGAGCAACCATGGGATTTTCACTGCTGTACGGAATACGTGCATCTAGCACTTCTATCACCAAATCGACTTGAGGCATGACCTCTTCAATCTCTTTGCGTGCCTTATGCATGTGTCCTGGATACCATTGAATTGCCATGATCTTGCCTTTTACTACTGTTAACAATGGTAATATTGTACCTTGAACCATAGTGAAAAGCATAAAAAAAGCGCCCTAAGGCGCTTTGTTTGGCTTAATCGTTTAAATAACACCTAACTCACGTAGGCGTTCCATCAAGTAACTGTCGGCTGTATGGCGCTCTGACAATACCACCTCAGGGTTTGGGTGAAGGAACAAAGGTAATGAAATCCGTGATTTGGTTTTATCTGTGCCTTCAGGATTGATGACGCGATGAGAAGTTGATGGGAAATAACCGCCAGAGGCTTCCTGTAACATATCGCCGATATTAATGATGATATTACCAAAATCGCTTGGCACATCCATCCATTCGCCAGATTTGTTTTTTACTTGTAAACCTGGTTCATTAGCGGCAGGTAGAATTGTGATAAGGTTAATATCTTCATGTGCAGCCGCGCGAATGGCACCTAACTCTTCGTTGCCACTCATTGGAGGATAATGAAGAATACGCAGTAATGTTTTTTGGCTGTTATTGATCATTTCAGATAATTGAATCGAATATTTTTCAGCAACCTCTTGAGGTGAGTACTGTTCTATCCAACCAAGTAATTCAGCCGCAAAAGCATTAGCTTGTTGATAGTAGGCTAAAATATTGTCGCGAAGTGAATCAGGAATCCGGCCCCAAGGATAAACGTGAAAATATTCTTTGATATCTTTTACGCTATGGCCTTTTGCTGTTTCCGAAATTGACGCAGGGAAAAAACCATCCTGAGTTTCTGGCTTGAAGAGGTAAGCTTGTTTTTCGTCGCTATTAAAAAACGCATACCATTCTTGGTATATTTTTTCGACTAATGCCTGTTCTATAGGATGATTTGATAACACCCCAAAACCGGTTTCGTGCAATGAAGTTACAAATTGTTGTGCGCTGTCAGCAGCTCGATAATCAATGGTTTCTAGTTTCATCTTAGTTTCTTATTGGTTTGTTATTTGTTTTGACCCTGTGCAATGGTAACGCTTGCTATCAAATGCTGCAATTTTTTGCATGTTTTAACGGTCTTTAAAGTGAACGAATTGATTTTAACTAGCGTAGAATAGCTTTAGCAGAAACAGGTTTGACGAGAGTAAATTAAAAGATGAAAACATTAACTGAATTCGAAAAGTTTGTTATTGAGCAAAAAGGCACAGAAAGGCCTTTTTCTGGTGAATATGTCGATCACGATGCTGCAGGATTATATCGTTGCAAGAAATGTTTAGCACCCTTGTATAAAAGTGAGCATAAATTCAATGCACACTGTGGTTGGCCAGCATTTGATAATGAAATACCTGGCGCGGTCGATAGAACACTTGATGCCGATGGTCAAAGAGTCGAAATTACCTGTCATCAATGTGGCGGCCACTTAGGGCATGTTTTTGAGGGCGAAAGACTCACGCCAAATAATATACGCCATTGTGTTAATTCTGTTTCTATGGTGTTTGAAGCAACACCAAGTGAGCCAAATACTGCAGATGAATATGAAAGTACCCAGTTAGAGCAAGCTACATTTGGTGCAGGATGTTTTTGGTGCGTAGAAGCCATATTTGCGGCACTAAATGGCGTTGTAAAAGTGCAATCGGGATATGCCGGTGGTGAACAAAAACACGCAAACTATGATGCGGTTTGTTCAGGTAGAACGGGTCATGCTGAAGTTGTTCACATCACATTTGATCCTGCGGTAGTTACATTTGACGAACTGTTAGAAGTGCTATTTAAAAGCCATAATCCTACTACGCTAAATCAGCAAGGTAATGACAAAGGTCCGCAGTATCGCTCGGTTGTATTTGCACATACGGCTGAACAAGTAGACAAAACCAATAAGATGATTTCATCCTTGCAAGAGGCAAAAGTATGGAATGATCCTATCGTAACGGAAGTCTCTGCTTTTGAAACGTTTTACCCCGCTGAGAATTATCATAATGATTATTTTGCAAAGCATGGGGAGCAGCCATATTGTCAAATGGTGGTGAAACCTAAATTTGAAAAATTTAAAAGCCTATTTGCTGATAAGTTAAAGCGGTAATTGGGGCATTTTGAAGCGATAAAAAAGGGCGGCAGTTTCAATACTGTCGCCCTTTCTGTTGAATATTCACCTTACTTACATTTGATATACCAATTCAAATGCTAATCGAGTTTGTCGTCAGCCACTTTGTAGTGTGGATCTTCAATCAAATTCACTTCAACTAAGTCACCCGCTTTATGTAATAAAGCCACACAATCTTGACTCAAATGACGAAGGTGTAATCGTTTGCCTGCATTAACGTAACGTTCAGCTAAAGTATCTATTGCATCTAAAGCAGAGTGATCAGCAACGCGAGAGTTTTGGAAATCAACAATCACATCTTGAGTATCGTTTTGTGCATCAAACAACTCTAGAAAATGAGCAACGGAGCCAAAAAATAATGGACCGTTTAAGCGATAAACCTTCCAGCCATTTTCATCTTCACTGATATCAACATTGATGTGTTTTGCATGCTCCCATGCAAAGACTAATGCTGAAACAATAACACCGACAAATACAGCAAAGGCTAAGTCAGTAAACACGGTAACAGTGGTAACCAGTACAATCACAAAAGCATCATGTTTAGGTACTTTGCGCATCACTTTAAAACTCGCCCATTCAAATGTGCCCAACACCACAATGAACATCACGCCAACCAAAGCGGCAAGAGGAATGATTTCAATAAATGCTGAACCAAATAGAATAAAGGCCAATAGAGCAAGAGCCGCTGTAATCCCAGATAAACGACCACGCCCACCAGAATTAATGTTGATCATTGATTGACCAATCATGGCACAACCACCCATAGCACCGAAGAAACCACTAGTAATGTTACCTACACCTTGACCAACACATTCTTTGTTACCTCGACCACGAGTATTGGTCATTTCATCAATCACAGTTAATGTCAGTAATGATTCAATGAGCCCAACAGCAGCCAAAATACAGGCATAGGGCAAAATAATGTATAAGGTGTCAAAGTTGAATGGCACGCTTGGAATCGAAAAACTTGGTAAAGAGCCAGCTATCGTTGCTGCGTCGTTACCACTCATGGTTTTTAAGAAGTCCAATACATTACGAGTATCCATATCTAACCCGACAACAATGGCTGTCACGGTTAAGATGGCTACCAAGGAGGAAGGAATGGCAGTAGTGATTTTCGGTAAAAAATGAATAATTGCCATGGTCAGAAGAATTAAACCAAGCATGATCATCAAGGGTTCCTGCGCCATCCACACCATATTCCCAGCAGCATCTTTGACTTTGAACTGCCCTAATTGGGCTAAAAAGATCACAATGGCTAAACCGTTAACAAACCCAATCATGACAGGGTAGGGAACAATACGAATAAATTTACCGAGTTTAAATACACCTGCTAATATTTGAATAATACCGGCAAGTACGACGGCAGCGAACAAATATTGCACTCCGTGCTCAACCACAAGCGATACCATGACAACCGCCATAGCTCCTGTTGCGCCAGAAATCATCCCCGGGCGTCCGCCAATCACAGCGGTAATTAAGCCCATGATAAACGCAGCATATAGCCCGACCATTGGTTCAACATGTGCAACAAATGCGAATGCAACAGCTTCTGGGATCAGTGCGAGTGCAACAGTTAAGCCGGATAAAATATCTGCCTTACTACTGGCAGTTTTATGACGAATGATATCGAACATTTAGCCTCTATTAAGTTTATTTTAATGATAATTAGGGGCGCGATCTTAACAAAAATCATACCAGTTCTAAACCAAAAAACTGACATGTGTGGCAATTAATAACAAAGCGTTTGCATGTTGAGCCGTTTAAAGACGATTAAAAACAAAAAAGCCATGCATCAGCATGGCTTTTTGATTCTAGCGAGAGAGCTGATTACTGAGGTTTAGTCATTTCAGCACTTGCACTATTGGTAAAGCTTGATTTTACCGCAACGGATTTTTCTGCGTCGGCATAGCTTTTACCCTGCGGTACAGCTTGCTGTTCACGTACTTCAACTGTTGGTTTAGTGGTTGTAGAACTCACCATAGAACCGAAACGACTGTTACCAGCAGGTTTTACAGCCGCAGCTTGTTCTACTTTAGGCTCAACTGACGCTTCAACTTTCGGGTCAGATGTTTTTTCAACAACTTTACGAGCAATTGCTGCCGGTTTGGCCATAGGGGCATTAACGACAGTTTTAGCGGGTTTAACTTCAGCCTTAACTTCAACCACTGCTTCCACTGGTTTCATCGGCGCAGGCTCTGCAACGGGTAATTCAACCTCAGCCGTTACTGTCGATGGCTTAGTTTCCACTTTATCGACAACGGGTGCACTTTCAATGATTTCAGCTGCAACAGGAGTGGTTTCTACTGCGACTTTAGCCTCTGTTTGAACTTCAACAACAGCTGCAGAAACAGTTTCAACTTTGGCTTCAACTGCAACAGCTTTAGTTTCAACGTCAGCGGCAACAACTTCTGCTTGAGGTTTAACCGTTTCTGCTACAGGCGCAGATGCAACATCGCTTTCAGTCGCTATCGCGGCTTTAGTTTCTGGTGCGGATTGAGCTAGCTCTTCTGTTAACTGTCTATCGAGCTCATCAACTGGGGTGAACACTGGAGCTGCATCAGATGCAGTGCCATCTTCATCGCGGCGACGGCGCTGACCAGCAGCACGTAGGTGACGAGGACTACGGCGGCTACGACGTTGACCTTCACGTTTATCATCATCAGATTCATCTGGATCCGCAGTTGTATCAGTGGTATTCACGCTATCTTCTACTGATACCTGAGTGGGAGTTTCTGTAGTAGATGCAACCGTCGTTGACGCATCGACGTCAGCCTTAACAGCTTGTTCCGTCGTTTCTACTGCATTACTTTCATCAGTTGGCTCGGCATTATCAGTCGTTTTAGTTTCAGACACTTTTTCTTTACGTGGCTGACGTTTGCGTGCTGGTTTAGCCTCTTTTGTTTCAACATCATTTTTATCAGTTGTTTTTGCTTCAACGATAGCGTTAGTTTCAACTTCTTTGGCTTTAACCTCTGTACAAGTGTCTTTTGCCGGTGTTGTTGATTTGGCAACCTTAGCATCGTTATTTTGAGTTACATCTAACGCTGCCGCATCTTGGGTCTGTTCGTTTTCGATACGCACTTTTCTGCGCATGTTACGACGTTGACGACGCTCACGAGCGGCTTCCTGCTTTGGTGTTTTCTCTGCAGTTACTGGCGCATTGCGTTTATCGTCATTAGCGTTATTATCAACCTTTACTGGTTGTTCAGTTTTGTTACTTTGCTTAGCATCATCCTGATCACGATTGCGTTTATTACGGCTGCGTGGGTTTTTGCTCTCAGTACTAGATGCATCTTTATCCGTGCGTTTACGGCGGTTATCGTTACGACCTTCATTGCGATTGTCGCTACTGTCATTACGACGGTTATTACGACGGTTATTGTTTCTATCCTGTGGCGCTTTTTTCTCAACCGGATTTTCTTTTGTTTCAGTAGTCTCGCTACTAAAGAATGCGCTGATAGCTGAAACGATACGGCTGAAGAATCCTGGTGCCGTTGCTGCAGGTGTACTGTTTACGGCTTGTGGCGCTTCAACTGTTTTTTGTGGTGCTGCAAAGCCTTTTAACGCGGGCTCGGTAACGGCTGTGCGTTCTAGTTTGCGAGGCTCATATAATTCTGACTTAGGGGCTTCAACACGCTTAAAGCTTGATTCGGTGATTTCATCATCGTTTTTACGACGGATAACACGGTACTCAGGCGTTTGCATGTGTGCATCTGGAATAATGTACACTTCAACTTCGTGACGTTCTTCTGTAATGCGAATGGCTTTGCGTTTTTCGTTAAGTAAAAATGCGGCAACATCAACAGGAACGATAGCTTCGATTTGAGTGGTATGCTCTTTAATGGCTTCTTCTTCCATTAAACGCAAAATAGATAGCGCTAGAGATTCTGTGCTGCGGATGGTGCCTTGACCATGACAACGAGGACATAAGTGCGCGGCAGACTCTTCTAATGACGGACGTAGACGTTGACGTGACATTTCCATCAAGCCAAAGCGTGAAATACGGCCTAATTGAACGCGTGCACGGTCATGATGCACAGCATCACGCATGCGATTTTCAACTTCACGTTGATGGCGCACTGGAGTCATATCGATGAAGTCGATAACCACTAAACCACCTAAATCACGTAAACGTAATTGACGTGCAATTTCGTCTGCGGCTTCAAGGTTGGTGTTTAATGCCGTTTCTTCAATATCACCACCTTTGGTAGCACGGGCAGAGTTGATATCGATAGACGTTAATGCTTCTGTTGGGTCAATCACGATAGAACCACCTGAAGGTAGGCGCACTTCGCGTTGGAAAGCTGACTCAATTTGAGATTCAATTTGGAAGTGTGTAAATAACGGCACTTCAGACTGGTACATTTTAACGCGTTCAACGAAATCTGGGCGAACTAAACCAATATGCAACTTAGCATCTTCGTATATACGAGGATGGTCGATTAGGATCTCACCCACATCACGGCGTAAATAATCACGAATAGCACGAACAATGACGTTACTTTCCTGATGAATTAAGAAGGGTGCAGGTTTAATTTGTGCCGCTTCTTGAATCGCATCCCAATGATGTTGTAGAACTTTTAAGTCCCATTTTAATTCAGTTGCTTCTTTGCCAACACCTGCGGTACGAACGATTAGGCCCATTCCGTGGGGGACTTCTAGCTCAGAGATCGCTTCTTTTAATTCTGTGCGCTCATCACCTTCGATACGGCGAGAAATACCGCCAGCACGCGGGTTATTTGGCATTAACACCAAATAAGATCCAGCAAGGCTAATAAAAGTGGTTAATGCTGCGCCTTTGTTGCCACGTTCTTCTTTGTCGATTTGAACGATAACTTCCTGACCTTCAGATACCACTTCTTTGATATTTGGGCGACCTTGGAACGAGTAACCTTTTGGGAAGTACTCACGGGCAATTTCTTTTAAAGGAAGGAAACCATGGCGATCTGCACCATAATCAACAAAAGCTGCTTCTAAAGAGGGTTCTACGCGGGTGATTTTACCTTTGTAAATATTTGATTTTTTCTGTTCGTGGCCTGGGCTTTCAATATCCAGATCATACAGCTGTTGTCCATCTACAAGGGCAACACGCAACTCTTCTGATTGAGTTGCATTAATTAACATACGTTTCATGATGACATCATTCTTCTATAAAGGTCATCAAACAACAATTATTTGCATTACGGGCCTGCGAATAATTAGCAGCCTCACGGCTTGTTACAGGCAATTTAGGCGCGCAGTACGACTGTTAGACGCATTCTCTGCGTGTCGCGGCCTAATTTATGGCTTATTTTCTAGTGTTTACAAAAACAAGGAATCCGTTGCTGAGCAACCAACCCCATAAATATCAGTCTTTTTCCAGTAATGCCTTATCGAATCGGTTGTTTGATAACAAGCTAAAATATTGTTCGAATTTGGCGGTGAAATCAGGCAGTTTTTACATTTTTTTAAGATGAAACTTACGGTTTAATTATAAACACGTACTTTTGACGTTTTCAAAAGTTTATAATTTGCAAATCAATGGTTTGCTACCGATAAAGTTCATGTGTAAATTGCGCTGAGTCTCATTAATGCATGAGGTTGTGAACACTTTATCCACTGTTTGTCCTCATCCAATGCGCAAATATAGCAACATTAGCTAAGTTCAGCAATAAAAAGCCATTAATCTTTTAAATTGGGGTCATTTTTTATCGCGCTTGTACCGCGATAAAAATTACCGTCACTAGGGATAGCTTTAATAGCCAATTTTTATTGAAATAAGTTACAATAGCCACGTTCTCACAAATTGGCGCATCATGAATACTGAAACTACTCCCCAAGTTCAACTCGTCACGATTGACGAAGATAACGTTGAACAACGCATCGATAATTTTTTATTAACTAAACTCAAAGGCGTTCCTAAAAGCATGATTTATAGAATTGTGCGCAAAGGAGAGGTGCGAGTGAATAAAAAACGCATCAAGCCAGAATATAAACTGCAAATTGATGACGTTGTTCGTATTCCTCCTGTCAGAGTGGCGGAAAAGGATTATCGCACTGCACCTTCGCCTAATTTATCGCGGGTCTCGCAGTTAGAAGATCGCATTATTCACGAAGACAAGCACCTTATTGTATTAAATAAGCCTGCAGGTATTGCTGTTCATGGCGGTAGTGGTGTCGATTATGGCGTGATTGAAGGGTTAAGATCTTTACGACCACAACAGAAGTTTTTAGAGTTAGTTCACCGTCTGGATAAAGATACCTCTGGTGTGTTACTCGTGGCTAAAAAAAGAAGTGCATTAAAACATTTGCATGAGCAACTACGCAGTAAAACAATGCAAAAAGATTATATGGCATTAGTAAGGGGCGATTGGCAGGCTAAAGATAAAGTCATAAAAGCGCCGTTATTAAAGATCACTCTAAAATCGGGTGAACGCATTGTCAGAGTTAACGCAGAAGGCAAAGAGTCTGAAACTCGTTACAAGATTATGCAGCGTTTTGATGGTGCGACTTTAGTGAAAGCAAGCCCCGTGACGGGCCGTACTCATCAAATTCGTGTACATTGTCAATTTGCAGGGCATGCTATTGCCTGTGATGACAAGTACAGCGAGCAAAAGTTTGATGACAGCATGCGCGCAATTGGTTTAGACCGTTTATTTTTGCATGCGGCTGAGTTGAAGTTTACTCACCCAGAAACAAACACCACGATGCAAGTGAGTGCGCCACTTGATGATGTTCTTATTAATACATTAGATAGACTTAAAAAAGTGTAATGATTTAGCTGTTAATTTAGCCAGCAATTTAAGAGTGAGTGGATGGTATTACAGAACAAATATGATTTAGTCATTTTTGATTGGGATGGCACTTTAATGGATTCCATTGGTGCCATCGTCAGTTGTATGCAAGCCGCAGCACATGATTTGGCTATTACCATTCCAAGTGAACGTGCGATCAGAGATTTGATTGGTTTGTCATTGCCCAAAATCTTGCATCTTTTGTTCGGTGATATTTCCCATCGGCACGATGAGATTGTTGAGCGGTATCGGCTGCACTTTTTGTCGTCAAAGACTATTAGTCCTTTATTTGATGGCAGCGAGCATCTTCTGCGGCAGCTTTCAAGTCATGGCTACACTTTAGCTATAGCCACAGGCAAGGGACGCCAAGGGCTAGACCGAGTCTTGAGCGAAAGTGGAATGGGGCATTATTTTGCGGCGAGTCGTTGTGCTGATGAAACAAAAAGTAAACCAGACCCATTAATGATCCATTCATTATTAGCTGAATTTAATGTACCAGCTCATCGCGCAGTGATGATTGGCGACTCAGTACATGATTTGAATATGGCCAATAATGCCGGGATTGCTGCTATTGGTGTTAGCTACGGGGCGAACCTTGTTGAGCAGTTACAAACAGCGAATCCAATAGCGATAGTTGATCATGTCAATAAACTCGCTTTTCATCTTTAAAATAGCGCCTCAAAATAAAGATGTATGCTATCTGGTAGCGGATTAATCCTCCGCTAATATCTCAACCTCATGCAAAGCCAATAGATCAATAAGCTTAATCAATGGCAGACCTATCAAAGTGTTTGGATCTTCACCTTCAAGCTTGTCAAATAACGCAATACCTAAACCTTCACTTTTAAAACTCCCTGCGCAATAGAGAGGTTGTTCTGTCTTTACGTAATAATGAATTTGTTTCTCAGTTAATTGCCTAAAATGAACTGTAAAAGGCTCGACACAGCTTTGCATGGATTTTGTTGTCGGACAATAAACGGCAAGACCGGTATAAAAGGTAATCGCCTGTCCGGAGGCTAACTGTAATTGCTTAATGGCATTAGCTTCAGTATGTGGTTTGCCAACAATCTCACCGTTTATCATGGCAACTTGATCAGAGCCAATAACAACACATTGGCCGTCTTTATCACTATTTTCTGTAATTAATTGACTACCCGCTAATGCTTTTAATTGGGCAAGGCGCTCGACAAGTTGGATTGCCGTTTCACCATTTATAGGCGATTCATCGATATTGGGATTTACCGATATAAAAGGGCGGTTTAATTTCGCTAATAATTGTTGGCGATAAATAGATGTAGAGGCAAGTACTAAGGATTTTGACATGAATTAGTCTCTAACAAGTCTTTGATGACGCAAAGTTTAACATTAATCGCTTAAATGGGCTAAATAAGCACTGCAAATGCTTGTGTCTATTAGGACTGTTCGGTAAAATTTGCCATCATTCAAATTCAATGTTGGCAGTAATTGAGAACTTAGACACACCCTAGGGTTGGTTTAACTGCATTTTGCAGAAATTTTCTTTGACTCCAGCGTTTTCAAACTATAATATGCGCGCCTTATGCAAACAGTAAAGATACCGGTTTCACTTGATCCTTTTCGTGCTGCGAGTAGCGGTCTTCGTTATGAAGGCATTGTTCCTAGTGGCAACAATAAGCGATTAAATGAGTTATGTGCCGGCGACTGTTCCGACGTAGTTGTGTCGTTGGAATGTGGTGTCGACTTACAGGGGATAGTCTACCTTCGCGGGAAGGCTGTGACGGAGCTCACTCTGCTATGTCAACGTTGCATGACACAATATGCTACTGAGGTTACGGTCGACTTTTGTTTCAGTCCTTGTAAGAATGAAACAGAAATCGATGAGCTCCCGGATGCGTATGATCCAATTGAGTGTAATGAAATTGGTGAAGTACGTCTGCATCAATTGATTGAAGATGAATTGATAGTCGCTATGCCGATTATCCCTATGCATGAAGATACTGATTGCAGTTCGGGATCAAAAGATATAGTTGTAGGCGAGATCGACCCCGCTCATGAGGAGCGTCCAAATCCGTTTGCAGTGTTAGAAAAACTGAAGAGCAAGTAATCGTAGGAGACAAGTCAAATGGCTGTACAACAGAATAAAAAATCTCGTTCAAAGCGCGGAATGCGCCGTTCACATGATTCATTGAGCACTGCTCAATTATCAGTAGACGCAACTAGCGGTGAATTACATCTACGTCACAACGTGACTGCTGATGGTTTCTACCGCGGTAAAAAGGTTATCAACAAGTAATTTGTTGACAACCTGATGACGAATCTGACGCTTGCGTTAGATGCGATGGGGGGTGATCATGGTCCCCACGTCACAGTGCCTGCAGCCTTGCAGGCACTGAAATCTAATCCTTCAATTCAAATTATCCTTATCGGCAATCAAGCTGATATCGAACCTTTGCTTTTGTCTGCTGAACCTTCCATTTTAAAACGCATAGAGCGGATCCATACCACAGAAGTGGTTACCATGGGCGACAGGCCTGTACACGCTTTACGTACGCGTAAAAATAGTTCCATGCGTATTGCATTGGAACAAGTGCGAGATGGAAAAGCCGCTGCATGTATCAGTGCTGGAAATACTGGTGCCTTAATGGCCATGGCCAAAGTGTTACTTAAAACCTTGCCCGGTATTGACCGTCCTGCATTAGTGACCTGTTTACCTACTGTAACGGGCAAACCAGTTTATTTATTAGATCTGGGGGCCAACGTTGCTTGTGATTCTGAAACCTTGTTTCAGTTTGCGGTAATGGGCTCGGTATTATGCGAAGCTGTACATAAAAAAGCACGTCCCAAAGTGGCATTACTCAATGTCGGGATTGAAGAGATAAAAGGTAATGATCAAGTTCAACAGGCTGGCCAAATATTACAGCACACCGAACAGGTCAATTATGTCGGTTTTGTCGAAGGTGACGAAATCTACACCGGTAATTTAGATGTTATCGTTTGTGATGGTTTTGTTGGTAACATAACCTTAAAAACCTCAGAAGGTATCGCTAAGCTTTTGGTTCACCAATTGAAACGGGGTTTAAATAGTGGTCTATTTGTCCGTTTACTGTCCAAACTCATCGCGCCACGCATTCAAGCTGTACTCAGTAAGATGAACCCCGACCACTATAACGGTGCAAGTCTGATAGGATTGCGCGGAATAGTAGTAAAGAGTCATGGAAACGCTGATGAAGCTGCCTATCTACAAGCCATTAATTTAGCTGCAACTGAAGCGAAACGTCGTCTTCCTGAAATGATCAATGATCGTTTGGAGTCGATTCTTTTAGACATCAATAGCTGATCTCATTATATGCATACAAAAATTCTCGGAACAGGCAGTTATCTGCCTGTGCAAGTGCGCAGCAATCAAGATTTAGAAAAAATGGTCGAAACCACTGACCAATGGATTAAGGACCGTACTGGTATTTCAGAGCGTCGCATTGCGGCCACAGACGAATCTGTATCCACTATGGGCTATCAAGCCGCGCTAAAAGCTATCGAAATGGCCGGTATTGATCCATCTGAGCTGGATATGATTGTGTGCGGTACCACCAGTGCACCGAATGCATTTCCTGCCGCGGCATGTGAAATTCAAGCCATGTTAGGCATTAAACAAATTCCAGCTTTTGATATTGCAGCAGCATGTTCTGGCTTTGTTTATGCGTTGTCGGTCGCGGATCAATTTGTTAAAACTGGCGCAGCGAAAAAAGTATTGGTTGTCGGCGCCGATGTATTATCTCGTTTATGTGAACCTGATGACCGTTCGACAGTGATTTTATTTGGTGACGGCGCGGGAGCTGTTGTCATTGGCGTAAGTGACACGCCTGGCATTATTAATACCCATATATATGCAGACGGTAGTCAGGGGGATTTACTGAAATGTTCATTTCCGCCTCGTGCCAATGAATCTTCAGAAGCCGTGGGTTATATGACCATGAAAGGCAATGATGTATTTAAAGTTGCGGTGACACAATTATCAAACGTTGTCACAGAAACACTCAGAATCAATAACGTTGATAAATCTGAAATTGATTGGCTAGTACCACATCAAGCCAACTTTAGAATTATTAATGCCACAGCTAAAAAGCTCGATATGAGCTTAGATAAAGTGGTATTAACCTTAGCCAGACACGGCAACACTTCCGCTGCATCTGTGCCAATAGCATTAGATGAGGCTGTTCGTGATGGCCGAATTCAACGTGGTCAATTATTACTTTTAGAAGCCTTTGGAGCAGGATTTGCTTGGGGCAGTGCGTTAGTGCGTTTCTAATTCATTTTATTTAATAACAGGTAATTAATAATGGAAAATGTGGCTTTTGTATTTCCCGGTCAAGGTTCTCAAGCGGTTGGCATGTTGGCTGATTTAGCACAAGAGCATACTGTGGTTTCACAAACGTTCGCCGAAGCCTCTGAAGTGCTTGGCTATGATTTATGGGCCCTTATACAAGATGGTCCAGTTGAATCGTTAAATGAAACAGATAAAACCCAACCCGCTTTATTATCAGCCAGTGTCGCTATTTGGCGTGCATACCAGGCCAGCGGTAAGCCTGCTCCTGCGTTATTAGCAGGTCATAGTTTAGGTGAATACTCAGCACTTGTGTGTGCAGGTGTTATCGATTTTAAAGATGCGGTTAAGTTAGTTGAGCTTCGTGGCCAATTAATGCAACAAGCTGTGCCAGCAGGCACTGGCGCTATGTATGCCATTATCGGTTTAGACGATGACGGTATAGCTCAAGCATGTGAAGCATCTGCTCAAGGTGATGTTGTGAGCCCTGTAAACTACAACAGCCCAGGACAAGTGGTCATTGCAGGTGAGAAGAACGCTGTTGAGCGAGCTGCTGCTGCATGTAAAGCGGCAGGAGCCAAAATGGCAGTAGCCTTACCTGTCAGCGTGCCTTCACATTGTGCCCTAATGAAACCTGCGGCAGATAAATTAGCCCAAGCATTAGCAGAAATCACGTTTTCAGCGCCTGTAATCAATGTAGTTAATAACGTTGATGTCGCTATGCCAACCGAGAGCCAAGACATTAAAGATGCCTTAGTGCGTCAGTTATATTGCCCTGTACGTTGGAGCGAGACGGTCTCGTTCATGGCAGAACAAGGTATTAATCAATTAGTTGAGATGGGACCAGGAAAAGTATTAACTGGTTTGACAAAACGTATAAATAAAGCCGTTTCAGCCCAAGCTGTAAATGATACAGCCTCATTAGCAGCATTAACTGAGTAAGGAATAAAAATGAGCATTAGTTTTAATTTAGAGGGTAAAGTTGCCCTAGTTACCGGTGCTAGCCGTGGTATTGGCCGCGCAATTGCTGAAACCTTAGTACAAGCCGGCGCGGTAGTTGTGGGTACTGCGACCAGTGAAAAAGGCGCAGCTGCGATTCAGGATTACCTAGGCGATAAAGGTTTCGGACTTGTGCTGAATGTCACAGATAGTGAATCTGTTGCCAATTTATATAGCCAGATCAAAGAAAAAGCTGGCGATGTTGATATTCTCGTGAATAATGCAGGTATCACACGTGATAATTTATTAATGCGAATGAAGGACGATGAGTGGCAAGATATTATTGACACTAACCTTACTTCATTATTTAAATTGTCTAAGCCAGTAATGCGATCTATGATGAAAAAGCGCTTTGGACGTATCATCAGTATCGGTTCAGTCGTTGGCACGATGGGAAATGCAGGTCAAGTGAACTATTCTGCTGCTAAAGCAGGTTTAATAGGTTTTACTAAATCGCTTGCAAGAGAGGTTGCATCTCGTCAAATAACAGTGAATGCTATTGCTCCAGGTTTTATCCAAACAGATATGACAGATGAGCTGACACCAGAGCAACAACAAGCTATTATGTCACAAGTTCCGATGGAACGTTTAGGGCAAGCGCAAGAAATTGCCAATGCAGTATTGTTTTTGGCCTCAGATTCAGCCGCTTACATCACAGGCGAAACATTGCATGTGAATGGCGGAATGTACATGGTTTAAAGCGATAGGTAGGAAACTACCTTCATTTGAGTCAGAGTTAGAAACAGTGTAGATTTATATCTTTGTGGTTAGACCACAAAATCTAAGCTTGCAATGTTATCTAAATCGAATAAACTACTCGCAATCTTACGCAAGTGCGTAATTTGAATAGGAAAGAGAACTAATGAGCAACATCGAAGAACGTGTAAAGAAAATCATCATTGAGCAACTAGGCGTTAAAGAAGAAGACGTTAAACCAGCTGCTTCTTTCGTGGACGATTTAGGTGCCGATTCTCTGGACACCGTTGAATTGGTTATGGCTCTAGAAGAAGAGTTTGATACCGAGATCCCTGATGAAGAAGCTGAAAAGATCACTACTGTTCAAGCAGCGATCGATTACGTTTCTAAGAATCAGTAATCCAGAATTCACAGAGACAGGCGGCATTTATTGTCGCCTGTTTTTGTTTCTGAACTCGTCATTTTTAATTTAATCGTTATAAACAAATCATATAAAAACGCCTGTTCTAGTAGGTTAACCTGTCTTCGTATTTCTCCTTTCGGTTAATCGCCGTTGCTAGACTATTTGGCATAGTGTATTTAAAAGGTGAAAATCATGTCTAAACGTCGTGTTGTTATTACTGGTCTTGGATTAATCACTCCAGTGGGTAATGATGTCGAATCATCTTGGAAAGCATTGCTTGCTGGCCAAAGCGGTATAGCCCCCATTACAAAATTTGATGCAACTGAATACGGTACGCGTTTCAGTGGTTCGGTTAAAAATTTTGATATTGAGCAATATTTAACTAAGAAAGATGCCCGTAAAATGGATTTATTTATCCAATATGGTGTTGCTGCGGGTATTCAAGCCATTAACGATGCTGGATTAGATATGTCTCAGGAGAGACCTGAGCGTGTAGGTACAGCTGTTGGTGCGGGTATGGGCGGTATGCCGTTAATCGAGCAAAACCACAGTGCATTGCTTAACGGTGGCCCTCGTAAAGTGTCACCGTTTTTCGTACCCAGTACCATTATTAATATGATCTCTGGTCATTTGTCGATCATGTATGGCATGACTGGCCCTAACTTTGCTGTCACAACGGCCTGTACTACCGGTGTACACAATATTGGTTTTGCGGCGCGTACGATTGCTTATGGTGATGCTGATGTCATGATTGCCGGTGGTGCAGAAGATGTGACCTGTCCTTTAGCCATTGCAGGCTTTGGCTCTGCAAAAGCTTTATCGACACGTAATGATGATTATCAAGCCGCAAGCCGCCCTTGGGATAAAGACCGTGATGGTTTTGTTATCGGCGATGGTGCAGGCGTATTAGTGATGGAAGAATACGAACACGCTGTTGCCCGAGGCGCTAAAATTTACGGTGAGCTAGTTGGCTTTGGTATGAGTGGTGATGCATTTCACATGACTTCGCCTCCAGCCGATGGCGCGGGTGCAGCTGCAGCTATGGTAAATGCCATCAATGATGCAGGTATCGAAAAAGAAGCTGTGGGTTATATCAATGCGCATGGCACATCAACTCCAGCGGGTGATAAAGCTGAAGCCGCGGCGGTTAAATCGGTTTTTGGTGCACATGCTTATGATTTATTAGTTAGCTCAACTAAATCAATGACAGGTCATTTATTGGGTGCAGCAGGTTCAGTTGAAGCCATTATTACTCTGCTTGCTCTGCAAGACCAACATATTCCACCTACCATCAATTTAGATAATCCAGATGAAGGTTGTGATTTAGATTTTGTGGCTCACACTTCACGAAAGCATACTTTTGATTATGCCTTGTGTAATTCATTTGGTTTTGGCGGCACTAACGGCTCGCTATTATTCAAAAAAATCTAAATATAGATCAGAGTTAATTTGATGATTGAAGGGAAGATACTTATCTTCCCTTTTTTATAGGGTAAAACAATTTAGCGCAACTTTCCGTTTCGCAGACTTGTAGGTATAGCGTAAACTGCAACTAATATATTCTCGAGGATAAACATTATGGCTGGTGTAGACAGACAACTTACGCTTAGGTTTTTAGCAGAGCCTGCTGACGTCAATTTTGGTGGCAAGGTGCACGGCGGTGCCGTAATGAAGTGGATCGATTTAGCCGCTTACGCCTCTGCCGCAGGTTGGAGTGGTAAATATTGTATTACCGTATACGCAGGCGGGATCCGTTTTGTTAAGCCTATTCATGTAGGTAGCATTGTTGAAGTCACAGGTAAAATTATTTACACCGGTACTTCGTCTATGCACGTGGCAATTGATGTAAAAGCCGGCGACCCCAAGTTCTCTGAACGTCATTTAACCACTCACTGTATTGTTATTATGGTCGCGGTAGATGATGAAGGTAAGCCGACTAGCGTGCCAGAATGGATCCCACAAACAGAAGATGATATTCGTCTGCGCGATTCAGCATTACGCCTAATGGATATGCGTAAACGCATTGGTGCAGAAATGGAAGCACACGTAAAACCTATTGTAGAATAAACAAAATAATACATTACTGATGGGGGAGTTATGGCTAAGGTTGCATTTTTAGGGTTAGGGGTAATGGGCTTTCCAATGGCTGGACATTTAGTCAGCAAAGGCCATGAGGTAACCGTTTATAATCGTACTCAAGCTAAGGCTGATTTGTGGGCGCAGGAGTATCAAGGTAAAACAGCGCTGACACCTAAAGAAGCCGCTATCGGCCAAGATATTGTGTTTACCTGTGTTGGTAATGATGATGACTTACGCCAAGTGGTATTAGGTGAAGAGGGTGCAATTCATGGTATGCAACCTGGTAGTATTTTGGTTGATCATACTACCGCTTCTGCCGATGTAGCACGTGAAATACATGCTGTTTTAGCAACCAACAAGATTGCCTTTTTAGATGCGCCAATTTCTGGTGGTCAAGCTGGCGCTGTTAATGGCGTTTTGACAGTGATGATGGGCGGCGATCAAGCCCCGTTTGAAATTGTTAAGCCGATTATTGCAGCCTATAGCCGATGTGCTGAGTTACTTGGGCCCGTAGGCTCAGGCCAATTAACTAAAATGGTTAATCAAATCTGCATTGCCGGTGTTGTGCAAGGTTTAGCTGAAGGTCTGCATTTTGCAAAAAGTGCTGGCCTTGATGGTTTGAAAGTAATCGAAGTCATTAGCAAAGGTGCTGCGCAAAGTTGGCAAATGGAAAATCGTTATAAAACCATGTGGCAAGGTGAATACAATTTTGGCTTTGCGATTGATTGGATGCGTAAAGATTTAGGGATTGCATTAGATGAAGCCCGTCGCAATGGTTCGACTTTACCTGTAACTTCATTGGTTGATCAATTTTACGCAGATGTTCAAGCAATGAAAGGTAATCGTTGGGATACCTCAAGTCTATTGGCGCGTTTAGAGAAAAACCGTTAATTTTGATAATGTAAAAATGTTAATAAAAAGGACTGCGATGCAGTCCTTTTTATTAGTGAAATCAAGGTTAGCTTGGGTCGACAACAATATGTTCGAGTTCGACAGCAGCAATAGTGTGCAATGCATCCATCGCGGCGCCTACAAGACTTATTTGCCCCTTTGAAGACTCAATTAATACCGCGCGTTTGATGTCGCTATAATCACGATTATGTCTAATCAAATTTGATAATGCCATTTGCATAGGTTGCATCGATGGATTAAAGGCGGCATTTTCAGCGTATCGGCCACAAAATGTAGCGCCATCATGTGTTTCAAGCACAACCGCGGCATGACAATTTGTATAAGGGGCATAACTCAATCCAGCTTGATCTAATGCTTCAATAATCAGTGGATCGCTTGATTCTAAATTGAATTCAATATTACTTTTTGATAGTAATGGTCGGGTTACATTTAAGTCTGTTGGCCCAAAGGCATAGGGTAAATAATGGCTTAGTGGTGCAGTAGCTTGACCAGGTAAATGAATATTGATTTTACTACCATCAACGAGTTCATTAATAAATTGGCGACAATGTCCACAAGGGCTGAAATTTACCACAATATCGACAATTTGGGTTTCACCGCTCAGCCATGCATGGCTAATAGCGCTTTGTTCGGCATGAACAGTATGAAATAGGGCTTCACCTGGTAACTCTAGATTGGCTCCCATATAAATATCGCCACTGCCACCTTTAGCAATTGCGCCTACAAAAAATTGGCTTAGGCTAGGGCTGGCTAATGCAGCAGCCACAGGCAACAAGGCTAGCAATAACTCCTGTTCGGTCAGTTTAGTTTTATCGATAAGCACCGATAATTGATTAGCATCGATATGGCCGCAAAAGTCATCATTTAATAATGGCACTAATGCCGTTGATAATGACTTTGAAAGTTGACTAATACTGTCTATAAATCTGTTTTGCATTTCCCTTGTCCTTAAATGAAACTCTTCATATTTGAACTTAAGTGTATGGCTATTATCAATATACTAGAGTGATTGTAAGTATTGGTATAGGGCTTTTAATAGCTTTTGTTTGTGTTCATTGTCGCTGGTTTCTTCAACCAAGTTTTCGAGACGCATCACATAATCTGCATCCATTAGGCGTTGTTGACAAAACTCTCGCCATTTAAGGCTTTCTTGATGGCTTAATGTTTGTGGATAATTACGGGCTCGATAGCGAAACAGCATGGTATTAATGCGTGGATCATCGAATTGTAATTCCAGAGCAGCTAAATTTTGAGCGTGTGTATTGCGGACGATATCTATTTTTGCTTTGTCAGCATGACTGAAAAAACCGCCACTATATAGCATCAAATCTGGATCTGTTATTTCAGCTCTATCGGATTCAATTTCGAACACCGCATTCAATTTCTCACGAATATCAGGAGCATTTTTTAATCGTTTATACTGCTCTCTTGCGAAGTCTTTATCAATCTGTAATCGTGAAGCAACCTCATCGTCTAATAACTTGGCCGAACCGATAAACGGACATTTATTGATATGGATTTGCTTAATCGGTATAGGCAGCTCATCAGGTGCTAGATTTGCTCGAGACGTATACATGCGAGCAGAAATCTCAGCGGCACTTAAGGTGAGTAATGGTGAGATATCCATTGCCAAATTAACACAAATAACCGCGTTCTTGTTGGTAGGGTGATAAGCCACTGGCGCGATTAATGTTGTACAGCCATTTAACGCACTGACTTTTGAGCTTACATGCACCAAAGGTTGCATTTTTAGTACATCAATTTGGTCGTTAACCGCTTGTTTTCGTCTTAGCTTGAAATAATAGTCATATAACTTAGGTTGTTGTTCTTTAATAAGCTTTGCCATGGCAATGGTGGCATACACATCCGACATCGCGTCGTGCGCTTTTTCATGACTTAAGCCATTGGCTACCGTAAGTTGTTCTAGTTTAAAGCTTGGAGAGCCGTCTTCTTTTTGCGGCCATGTTATTCCATCCGGTCTAAAAGCATAGCAAGCACGCACTAAATCAATTAAATCCCAACGTGAGTTACCTTGTTGCCACTCTCTTGCATAGGGATCAATAAAGTTACGGTAAAAACCATAGCGACTGACTTCATCGTCAAAGCGTAATGAGTTATAACCAACAACACAGGTATTTGGCTGACTGAATAAACCATTAATTCGCTGCATAAATTCAGCTTCAGGCATGCCTTTGTTGTTAGCTAATTGTGGTGTAATACCTGTGATTAATATTGCTTCAGGAGAGGGCAGGTAGTCAGGAGCAACTTGGCAATAAAACGTTTCTGGCTCGCCAATGATGTTAAGGTCAAGGTCAGTTCTAATGCCGGCAAATTGACATGGACGGTCTTTAGCGGGATTAGCGCCGAAAGTCTCATAATCGTGCCAGAAAAGTGTTGGTGCTTCGCTATAATTTTGCTTCATTTAATATGTCTAATTTTTTGATTTAACATGCTGATATAATGAGATAATAACCTTCATTCTCTTTTGCTTCATATTCTTGTCTTTTCGATGGCTTCAACGCTAACTGTGTACAGTTGAGCGTACATATTTTTTTATCTATTCTCGAATGTAACTAAATTCAAATTATTATGTACACAGGTCGAAAAAATGTCTTTATCTGATAGTAAATTACGTTCAATTCTTGGTAAAGAATACAACGGAAAAGCAGAGTTGTCAGATCGTGATGGTCTAAGTGTCAGAATTACCCCAAAGGGTGTTATTTCATGGCAGTATCGCTTTCGACTTCACGGTAAAAACTCAAGAGTAACGTTAGGCCGTTACCCTGATGTAAAAATTGCTGAAGCTCGCAGCTTTGTGCCTGAATTGCGTGGTTCCTTAGCAAATGATACAGATCCCCGAGTGTATTGGAAACAGCGCAATACCCAATTAGGCAAAGTTACTGTTCGGTTTTGCTGCGAACAGTTTTTAACTAAGTATGCCTACTCGCTTAAGCCTGGCACGATAGCAACTTATCAATCTTGTTTTCGAGTGTATTTATACAAAGCTTTTGAAGATAAAGTGGTTGAAAAAATCAGCTTGGCAGAATGGATTTCATTTTTTGATGAAATAGCAAAAAAGAGCAGGGTGACTGCCGGTGCCGTTTTAAAACAAGTAAAAACGATTTTAAGCTGGTGCGTTAGACGGATGATAATTTCAAATGTTGATGTTCTTCAGCTAAGAATTACTGATGTCGGTTCTGTTTCTCAGGTTGGTTCTCGGGTATTGACGACGGCAGAATGTGGTTTAATTTGGTTAGCAATAGACAAGCGCCGTGCAACTCAATCAGTTTCTAATTCAATCAAAGCATGTATGTTAACTGGCGCTAGAATCAGCGAATTGTTAAAGGCCAAACGAGAAGATTTTGATTTAGAGTCTTTGATTTGGACTGTGCCAGCCGAAAATAGTAAAACAAACCAGCCTATCCGTCGTCCGATTAGTCAGCCTTTGCTTAATTTATTGAATATGCAGTGGCGGATATATCGCTCAAAATGGACGTTCCCCGCACCCAATGATATGCGTAAGCATTTGGGTTTAGCTTCAGTTAATAAATTTGTACGCGTTATCAGACCTGATATTAATATCCCTTTATGGCGATTACATGATTTTAGGCGAACGGTCTCTACCCGTATGTCTGAGCAGGGTGTTTTACCACATGTAACTGAAAAAATGCTCGGCCATAAACTGGGCGGGGTTATGGCCGTTTACAACAAACATGACTGGTTAGAAGAACAAGCATCTGCTTATGCGTGCTGGGGTGAAATGATTATGGGTGAATTGAATGGTACTGATGAGTAAATAATCTACCTTAAATTACGATGCTGATAATTAGGTATTTAAAGGAATGGCTATCATTTTTAGCCACCTTTATCGCGCAAGCTCGCTTTTATCTGTAATTTTAGTTAAATAAAGTTGATTTACATCAATAGGATAGCTAATGTGGCATGATGTAAATCAATAACTTGACTGGCCGGTTTTATCGGGCGAGCCCTTAAATAAGCGTTAGGTGCCACTTAGTCAGAGATCGTTCATACTTTATCAAAAGTTGATTTTAGCAAAAATTATTTTAATAGGGGATTTATATGCCATTAGAAAAACAATGGTCCTTTGAAGATAGTGCGCTATGGAAGCTTAAACTGAGGCTTCAATTTAGTGGTTGGTTACAATATATTATTCATGCAGCATGGATATCGATACTACTGCTGATTACTGGAGTCGGTTGGTTAATTGGGCATTGGCAAGTTTTGTTGTTTTGGTTACCACTTGGTTTAGCTACATTGTTGAGTATCGCGCTGGTTGGCACGATAATCATGGTTAAATATGGATTACACCCCACCGAAAAAATACCTCCCAATAAAAATCATCTCGATGCATTTGATTTGATGCGATCACGTCAATCATGCCGTTCATTTCAATCTCGTAATTTAACAGCCGATCATCATGCTGAATTACTCAAGGCGGTTCAGTTTCATACTCAAGAAAACCAACTACTTGGGCAAAAACCTATTCGATTTGAATATATCAAGGCACCATTAATCGTTTGGCCCGTTGTTGGTGCGCACGAATTTTTGGTAGCCGTTGCCCCAAAGGAATATGACCGCTTATCAATCATTGATGTTGGTCGGAGTTTGCAAAAAATTGTGATTCAAGCAACTCGCATGGGTATTGCGACTTGTTGGATAGGGCCAGGCGCCGATAATAAAAGCATTCTGCAACATCTAGATGACAAGATCGACCCAGAAAACGATCATGTCATTTGTGTTTGTGCAATCGGCTATGATTCGATGTATAAGCCATTATTCATTCGCTTCTTTAATCGCTTAATGCATAAACGTTTACCATTATCGGAACTGTTTTTTTCCGACCCGTCACTTAGTACACCATTGGATACTCAAGCCAATCCATATAGTCTTTATGGACGTTGTTATGAGGTTTGCCAGTGGTCACCGTCGTCATACAATGGGCAAACTACTCGCTGTGTCGCAATAACAGAGCAGGAAAATGGTGAAGAAAACATCATTCGTTTTGATTTCTTCACCTCCATCAGCTCGCGGTATTATGCCGCTGTTGCACTTGGTATCTGGCTTGCAAACTGGGAAACAGGTTGTGAGGCTTTGAATATGCGCGGTCATTTTAAAGTTCTGCCACCTATTACAGCAGCTCCTGAGCTGCCACGCTACGACATCAGCTGGGTAGTTAATTGAAACCCCTTAGCAGGTGGTTTTATTGAGCTCTGATACACTTAAAACCTATATGGTCAGTATGTTATTCAAGCGTAATGGGCACCTAACAAGCGGCTGCACCGGACAAATTTCCGCTGTCACCTTTTGTGCAAAAACACGCACAAAAGCCGCCATCAAAATTTTGCTCGGTGAGCCGGGCGTTACCCTTCTTAATATTAAGAACTTTAATCAGATAACTAAATCATTTTTCATAAATTAAGGCCCCAATATTTGGGGCTTTTGTATGTTTAGCGAACATGGTTACAGGCAAGGTTGTTGCTGAGATATTTGCAACTCATCCCATTTTTCAAGTTCTGCTAAATTGTAAAACCTGCCGTTATGAATGGGCTGTGGAAACCCCATCTTTCTTCGCCACTTCCAGAGTGTTGCACTTGAACTGATACGATAGCGAGTCATTACTTCTGACGTGGTAAGAAATAGTACGGGTTGTCTTATGGCTGTGTAAGATGACATGTTGGCTCTCCAATATGAGTTTAATGGTTTGTTAGCGATAAGCGCGTTGATGTACCAGCTCAATGGCTTTAGTAAATCCTCGGGCTTCCCGTTGTTCTTGAATGTCGTAATGGCTGAACGCCTGATTTGCTGCTTTTAAACGCATCGTTCTAGCGGCCTTGGATGTTGCTTGTTTGCGTGTTCTAGATAGGCCTTTATCGGTTAAGTATCGTTTTACCTGATATTCAGAAATGCCGACTTTTGCTGCCACATGCTGATAGCTCATATGCTGTGCTAGATAATAATGTTCGATTAAATCACTTTGAATTATCGCTATAGCTGCGCTCATCACTTGCCTTCCTTAGCCAGCCTTTCAGCTAGCGTTTTCATGAACTGTTGGCATGAACCGACCTGATCACGTGGCAGGGCGTACCATTGTTTTAATGCTTCCTTGATAACGTCTGACTTTTTCATGCTGCTTGCCCCTGTATGCGTAGTTTTGAATCGGCGGTGCTGGCAAATAGCTCGGCATCGGCTTGGCTGAAGTTATTAACCTCAATGGCGTTGAAGGTTTTGCACATTCCCCAGCCGTTATAGTTGTTAGGCTTGTAGGTCACTTCAATCTGTTGATGGTCATGCATAAGCGTAAAGAACGGCTCTGATATAGTGACTACACCTTGTTGAGTGCTGAATGTTTTGGTTATTTTGTTCATGCTGCACCGCCCGATAACACTGCTAAGTCCATCTTTGGGTAACCGTTAACTTGATAGCCCGTGATAGGGTGGCCAGGTAACCTCACTTGATGGTACTTGTAAGAATGAATAATCGTTCTGCCAATCCCTTTAGCTAGGTTAGTTAATCCATTCCCAAGTGCTTGCCAGTAAAGACAATCAAGTGCGCCCAGTTTTATAGCGATTCCAATTTTGTCATTACTATGCATTTTTATTGGCAGTCCCATTTTTTGGGCGCGGTAGTGGCCTAAAATATGGTTAAACGCTGCTTTAGATTTCATTTATGCCACCTTATCCATATGTAGCTTTTGCCAATCGAGCTCTTTGATTTGCTCAACGGTGTTGGCCACTTCTTCTATTCGTTTCATGGCGCGAGATAGGTTTGATTTTTTAACCTCGTTACGAATGGCGGCAACGTTATCTTGGTGGCCAGTAACAAAGTGATCATGCAATGCTGCTTTGATGTTGTCTGACTCAATATTGGTGAGTTGCAATAGCAGCTGCAAACGTTCAGCGCTTTCACCGCCTTGGATTAGGTATTTCATGCTGCTTCATCCTTGCGTTTAGTTGTCCATGTAACAGTGTGCACTGCTGTTAGCTCAAAGGTGTTGCCACAGTCATGGCACTCGCGATCGTCACTATCGCATTCATAATCATCACAATCTGATTCAATAATTGCTTTACAGTGAGGACAGGTGATTTCATCATTACTATAAAAATCCCACTCGTTATATTCATAATCAGCAACTCTTTCTAAAGCCTTTTCCTTTCTAGCTGTATCCTCTTTATCTGCGCATGGTTTACAAACCCAACCATTTTTACCGCCCCAAGGTGCCTCTGTTAGTTGTGAACGACTACAACCACAGCTAGCACATACGTTGTGTTTGTCGCATTCAATATATGTCGTCCAATCACGCTGTTTACCGTTACATGATCCGCAGCCATTTACCCAGTACCATTGACCGTCTATAAGCTCCGCGTAAATGTGCTTTTCAGGCGGTTCGATATAGATAGTGTCGGGTTTATCGTGCATTTTTATCTCACTGCTGTTTGATGGGCCACCCTCAGCACGGTAACGCTCAAAGTCACGATGGTCGTCACCGTGGTAAAAGGTCTGAGTGCTTCCATTGCGCATTCTTTGGGTGTACCCATCTAAGCGAGGGTCATTGATTACTTGTGGATAGCTCATGCTGCTACCTCAATCTTAGCCGTGTCATAAGCGCTTTTAGCTACTTCATATTCACTGCCAAATATCTCTGTTGCATCTGTAAGAGCAAGGCGGGTATTAAGATAAATAACGTCATTGTGAAGAAACAGCGAAAGAGGAGTGAATAAACAGTTGCCCCAGTCAGTACCGATAGCTTTTAGAAGCGATTCGCGTGACACTTCTTCGGGCATCATTTCGTTATATTTAGCTTTGATAGCTTCTAGCGCTTCGCGGTCTGCTGCCTTCGGTTTGCCGAATTTAGGTGATGAAGCAAATGAACTGGTCGCTTTAGGCTTCATCCATAGATGATTATTTTCAAGTTGATTGAAATTGTGAAAGTTGATACCAGCAAATGAAATACGCTGAACGTGATTGCTAAAAATAGGTTTACCACCGAAGTGTGTCGCCAATTTTTCAGCCTGTTCAATCAACACCGCTTTACTTGCTTCAAATGATTTAAATGCTTGTACTGCGTTATCGTTGGTAATTTTGAAATAACTCATAATCGCTGCTCTCTTCGATTGTTAAACTGTGTAAGTGGCCCATTCCAAAACCTCTTTTTTGGTTTTAGGATTAATGGCGCCAGTCGGTTTTCTGTATCTAATTTCAATGTCGCGGCACTGTTCTTGTGCTTTGGTTAACTCTGCATATTGCTTAGCTAAACTGGGGGTAGATAAGCCGTGACTCAGTTTTTGAGCTTTCATTTTGGCAAACAGTTCGTCACGGGTTTTAGCTAGCTTTTGCTGGTATTCATCAATAGTTAGCTCTCGCCTGTTTGGATAAGTACCTGTGAACTTGCTGCATTTTTTGTCTGCAGCCTTCTTTACTAATGTTTCGCTAACACCAAATACAAAGAACATAGAACCCCCTACAAATTTTTTTTAACCATTGAACTTTGTAACTGCTGCTTAGTGCGTTGCCAGCCATTAATTAAGCGGTTTAGGCAGGCTCTTTCGTGGGGCCAAGTGCGGATCATGTCTTTGCACTTGGCTATTTCACGGTCGCAATATTCGATTGCGGCGCTCATACACTTGCCCTTAACTGAAATACCGTGCCTGTTTGGTGTAGTGGGGTATTGCGCCAGATGGTGATGCGGCCAGTGTGGTGGTTGTAACGCATGGCGAGGTTGTCACCGAGTTCACCGGCTTGGCTTTCAAACTGGCTGCTGAACAGTTGGCTTGGGTTGCTGTGCATTAATTGGCGTTCAAGTTTTGCTACACGCAATGCAACACGTTCACAGTCCATTGGGTCTTGTTTGGTGGCGAGCAGGCAGGCAAAACGGATACTGACCAGATGGAAGTGTTCCGCACGTTGCTTGTCTGTTGTAGGGGTGTTTGTCAGTATCATTTTGCCGTCCTCAGTTAATTGGGTACGGCCTAAATATAACTTTGGTTAATTAACTCGTCAATAACTTTGGTTAACTATTTTTTCTTTAATTGATTTTTTATAACTTGTATTAAGGTTGGTGTTATAAATAAACTATTGAACTAAGGAAGGTTTATGAGTGTGATTGAAACGTTAAGATCTTCAATTAGAACGGGTGAGATAGTGTCTATTGTTTACCACGGTGGCAGTGTAGTGGCGAATAAAAACTGGCCACTACATTAGGCCTACCAAACTCGTTATTGGACAGAAACCATTTAGAGTTGAAACTCTACCGCCTCCGTTTCGCATTACCATTAGTAATGATTATCTTAACAAAGCTAGATTGCATTCACTCCCGAAACCAAGAGGCTTAAACAGAAAGTTTAAGTTAAGCATTCTAAATGAACCGCCCTGTGCGGAGCCGCATGCAGGGTGGTGTGGGGGCTGGAGGCTAGATACCTCTGGCTACCCGATTAGCATTTTAACTTGCACCAGCGAATGCAGTCCGATACTTAACAAAACCACGCTTTACTGACCCTTTAAAACCCTGTTTTTCAAAAAATGTGTGCGAATCTGACCGTTCAGCTGAACTAAGCAGCATGATCTTAGAACAATTACTATTAAAGCAAAAAGCTTCAATTTCCTTAAATAAGGTTGATCCAATACCCAAGCCTCGAGCCACTGCATCTACAATAACGTTTTCAACTACAGCAAACGGCTGTTTACGAAACATAACATCAGAACACAGTGAAACTAACACGCTCCCAACAACATCACCTTGGTACTCACAGACAAATAGCATTGAACGCTCATCGTCATAAAGAGCCTGTATTTGTTCTGGATCCACTTTTACCGCAGGGTTATTAACCAATTGGTTATATAATTCAGACAATCTTAAAGCATCTTCAGGCTTTGCTTTACGAACTATCAATTGAACTCCTACCTAGCTGAAATGCTAACGTCTTAGTATAGTGCGCATGCGCATTTATTTGGCAAAACGCGCATGCATATCTAACAAACCTATTATTTAAGCCTCGCCACAGCAAAGCTATTGATTAATAAGTACTCTACCAGAACCGTGCTACATAAACGAGCACGAAAAATTGAAAGGTGAGCATTGATTTTTATGTCTTATCGAAAGTAATAAGAAGCTATCATTTATCGATGAGTAAAAGTTGGTCAACTGGCTTGTTACTTATCTGTGCTGTTTACCACCTGTAACTGAAAAAGGGGCAGAAACGTTTTAGGCATGCCCCTCTTTTTGACAAAATAATGTTGGTTTATATTAAAGCAATACCGAATACCAAAACACTTTACCGATGATCTTAATCTGTTTAAGGTCATCGCCTTCGCAGCGCTCGTCTGGCCATTCGTCTGTATTAAAGCTGCGTAAGCGCAAACCGCCACCTGGTAACTTGTATAAAGTTTTTACCCGCAACATACCATCGTGATTAATGGCATACATTTTACCGTCGATTACGTCTGTTTGGGATGTATCAACGCCAACGGTTGAACCATTTGGTAATACCGGCTCCATGCTGTTACCGCTAACACGCACACATGCTGCCTTGGTGGAGTCAACACTAGATTTTCGCAATGTAGATTTTGCAAAGCGAAGTTTTGGACCATGATATTCGCTAGTCTCCGTAATGCCGTGTCCTGCGGCTAATTCTACTTCCATATAAAACGGTATCTCTACTTCATCATCATTTAGTGGGGTGTTGCTGTCCCAAGTTTCCATTGGGCCTGCCCATTCCGCATTGCTCGATGGTGCAGGGTTCTTCGTTCCAAACATTAACTCTTCTGCAGTGCAACCTAATACACCTGCTATAGCAACTAACTTCGAAGATTCTTTTGCTTTTCCAGAAATGAGTTTGTGCACCATCACCTGTGAGATGTTGGCGCGTTCTGCTAGTTCCTTTTGGGTTAAACCAGAAGCCTTTAGCTTGTTTTGGATGTTTTGGGCGAGTGTTTTCATAAGTTAATTATATTACTTAGGTTATAACCTTGCACACTAACCAAAGTTAATTTTATTGTTGAGTTTAATTAACTTTGGTTATATTATGATTTTGGTTAATTATTATTTGGAGTTTATATGAAGACAGCTGCCGCAATTTCTCATTTTGGTAGCCAAGGTGCGTTAGCTAAAGCACTGAATGTTTCTCAGCCTGCAATTTCTAAGTGGGGCGAAGAGGTACCTATTCTTCGAGCTTATCAAATAGAGGTTTTAACGCAGGGGAAACTAAAGGTTACGTCACCATTACTTGGATCGTCCATCAGCTCTGCTGCTTAGTTTTACTTTATAGGATTGTGAGGATTTAGCATGAAACAAGTATCACGTTTAGATTTATTGATGAAAGCCATTAATGCCTGGCTTGAGTTACCCAAAGTGAGCCGTTCGGCGTTGGCTACTGCGGTTGTGCAGGCGGTTGATGAACTAAAGCTGGCGACGGTATTGGCAAAAGAGGGGATTACGTTTACCCATTCTGATGATATTTACAATGATGCCCGGGTTAATGCGCAAAAGATTTTCCGTTGGCTTGGGCAGTATGCAGACCAAAATGCAGTGCCAGAGCGGTTATTTTTTGTTGAACAAGCGCTGTTGGCGGCTATGCCGGTTGATTTACGCATTGGCTATTTAAACGATGTTTACAACATGGTGGGCGTAACTGTGGTGGTTGATCACGTTAGTGACGGCTTGGCACTTAGCAGTAACGACATTGCGGCAACGTTAACTAAAGAGAATTGCGAAGCGCAAATAGCGGTGATTCGTTTGGGCGTTGCACCTACTCGTCATGAAATTGAGCAAGCTTATCGTGAATTACGTGAGTCGCGCGGCACCACGCAAGCGGCTATGGATGTGTTTGAGCGTAGCTATCCGTATTTGACGAATACTTCTATTAAGTCGGTTGGTTAGTTATGGCTGATAACGTTGATGATGCTAGCGACATGATTGAACTGCATTTAGCGGCCGAGCTGGCGAAAGCGAAACCCAATTTACCGCCATTAACGGGCAGTTGTTATTACTGTGATGCGTTAACTGATGAACGCTTTTGTGATGCGGATTGCCGTGATGATTTTGAGCGCTTACAGCGCAGTGTGCAGATGCGAAAGCGAGGTTGATATGACTCAGTTAAGTGAAAACAGTTTGGTTGACGGTATTGATGTGTCACCAGAGTTTGCTGATTTTTTGAGAAAGCAGGAAGAAGCTGCAGATCCACAGGTTGCATTGTTGGTTGCTCAGGCTGACGCATTGATGAAGAAAGCAGCGGCCTTGGTTAAAGATGCTTCACCTATGTGTGAAATCGATTTTAGACGTAATAGATCAACTTTGTATGGTTTTAATACCTTAGATAATTTTAGCCGTTCGCAGGTTGGCAGAATGATTGATGTGTTAAAGCGTGAACCAGAATTGCTTGAGGTTAAAGCCGACCGCTTAGAGGCTATTGCGGTCAAGATTGTGAGTAAAGTGCTTTTAGGTGATGACAGTAAGTTGCTGTTACCACAGGTGAGCGTGGATTGGTTTATGGGTTATTTGTTGATGAAAGAAAAGCGTGCCGAGCGTTCAATTGAAGTAACAAGAATAGACCCGGTTAATCAGGCCAAACATATCAAACGCCGTAATATTTATTATCAGTTACGCACTAACTTGGCGTGGGATATTTATTTTAAAAACAGAAGGTAACGAGCAGTTTTCAAGTTACATCCAGTGGCTTCGATGGTGACTTCGTGTTTGGTATCCATGGTCTTGTTAGTGATGACTTGCTCTGTTTCTTCATCAAGAGTGCCATAAAGAACATGGTTAATTGCGAAGTCAGATAGGTCGTCAACATCCATGACACTAATATCGCCGTCATGCAGTTGAACGGCTATGCGACTGGTCTTGGGATTTATGCCGATTACGGTTCCGTGTGTATTTAAGTTCATTTAAACATCCTGTTTAAAGTTTGGCAGTTAAATAAGAAAGCCCGCTGAAGTTTGGCGACTGAGTGCGGGCTTAATACCTACAGAGAGAGAGGCAAATACATGTTACTCAAGCATTTGTGTTTCGTCAATTTAGCGTTTGCTGAGTTGGTTTTATGGGGGTTGCGCCCATGAGTATGGAATTAATGGTTAAGGCCATGAAAGCGAAGGTGGGCAATCCGCTGCGCAAGTTGGTTTTACTTAAACTGGCTGATAACGCGAATGACCAAGGCGAGTGTTGGCCGAGTTATAATTACATTGCTGAGCAGTGCGAAATGAGCCGCCGTAGTGTGATGGACCATGTTAAAAAACTTGAAACGTCAGGTTTTTTACGTCGTGAATTTCGCAAGGGGCAGAAGGGTAATTCATCTAATGTTTTTCATCTTAATTTTGATGAAAATACAGGTTTAGGTGGTGAATCTGCTGCACTACCTAGTGAATCTGTCGCACTACCCCCTAGTGAATCTCCTGCACTACCTAGTGAATCTGCTGCACTACCCCTAGTGAATCTCCTGCACCCAGAACCAGTCACTTTAGAACCAGTCAATGAATCTTTAAAAGATTTAGTCACCACATCAAAAAATTCAGCTTTGGATTTTTCAAAATGGCCTGCGTTGCCAAGCGAGCAAGTTTTTAAAGACTGGTTAGCCGTTCGTCAGCAGAAAAAAGCCAAGTTAACCCAAACTGCGATTAATCGCCTGGCACCGCATTTGGTGAAAGCGGTTGCTGCAGGGTGTTCGGTTGATGCGGTTTTTGAGTTGTGCGTGTCTCGTTGCTGGATTGGTTTTGAATTTGATTGGTTGGTTAACGCTGGCTTGGTTGCTAAGCAGGTGGTTAGGGCTGATTGGTCTCATGCCGTTTTTGACCCAGAGGACCCGTTGATATGAAGTCGATTCAATCAGTGATTAATTCAACGCAGGTGGGAGTGCCAAACGCTGGCCGCGCTAACAAGCAGCCATCGGCTATGGATATGGCGATTGTTGACAGTGTGTTTGCCAAGTTGCGGGTGTTGTTTCCGGTTGGTGCGCCAAAGGTTGAGGATGAGGCCGCACATAAATCCGAGTGGCTTAAGACGTTGGCATTGCAAGAGGTTCGCACCAAAGAACAAGTGCAAATGGGGTTGAACAGGGCAAGGCGTGAGCAGGGTGATAGACAGTTTTGGCCAACGCCACGCCAGTTTGCGTTGTGGTGTCAACCTACGGCTTGTGATTATGGTTTACCTGATTTGCAATCCGCTTACCGTGAGGCCAAGAAACATTATCACAGTCCGATGCATCACAAGTGGAGCCATGATGTTGTGCGTTTGGCTGTGCGTGAGTGTGGCTCGTGGTTGTTTGCGACGGGGTTTGAAAAAGATGTGTTAACCATGTTTACCCGCCAGTATGAAATTTTATGCCGCAAGTTTGCTAAGGGTGAGTTGGTTGATGTTGAGTTGCCAAAAGCGTTGCCGACTCGTGCCACCCGTCGCATAGAACCGGCAGAGGGTAAGGCATTTGTGGCGAAGTTTAGGCGTCAACTGGGTTTGAGGAGTGCTAACGATGAATAAGCCTGTTTTGAATAAACCGTTAACTCAAAAAGAGCGTTTGTGTCGTGTGTTGAGTCAAGGCCGTTTTTTAACGCTGTATGAAATTCAGCAACAATGTTTTGAACGCTTTGGTGTGCATGATAGCGAAACCGCGTTAAGTGCCAGATGGCGCGAGTTGCCAAACTCAGTTAAGCAAAAGCGACGCCGTGATAAGTGTGCCGCTTGGGAATACAGGATGGTTGCTTGATGTCTTCTGGTGTTGAGGTTGGCAAGTTTAGTGATGCTGCTTTGCGACGTTGGTTACGTGGTGGTGTGATGCGTGATTTTCGTGATCCTCAGTTTCCTGAAATTCGTTTACGTGCTGCAGCTGGGCGTGAACGGGCTAGCGTGTTTTTGGTTGTAAATGAAAACGGTAAAACGGTTTGGGAAAAGTTAGGCACTTGGCCAAGCATGTGCATTAAGACTTTGTGTGCTGATTTACCGGTGATGTTGGCTAAACGCAATGTGGGCGGCATGGTGACGGGCCAGTTTGATTCGGTTGGCAGTTTGCTTGAGTGGTACCAGGAACACATTGCCAATAACACCACCTATAGCAAAAGTTGGCGCAGCAATGTTAAGTCGATGATTAAGTGTCACCTGTTGCCACGCTTGGCTGATGTTCGTTTGCGTGAGGTGAGCTTTATTTCGATTGACGTGAGTTTGGTTAAGCCGATGTTGGTTGAGGGGTTTTCGCCTAAGTACATTCGTGAGGCGGTGAATAAGCTAAAAGCGGTGTTTGCTGCAGCGTCTAAGCTGCGTTTGATTAATGCTAATCCGTTAGCGGGTTATCGGGTAACGTATTCCATCAAGGTGGGTGATGTGGTTGATACTCGGTTGTTTGAGTCTGATTTAGCTAAGTTGTTTACTCGCTTAAGTGAGGTGGTTATGCCAGTGCAGATGTTGTTTGTGTTGATGATGATGTTTGGTACTCGCATTAACGAAACTCGATTAGCTAGATGGGAGCACTTTGCGGGTGATTATTGGGTGATACCTGCCAGTAATGCCAAGAATAACCAAGAACACCGTGTGCCGATGACTGATTCAGCAAAGGCACTTATTGAGCATTATAAACGTTGGCAGCTTAAGCATGTGGGTAAACGGGTTTATTTGTTCCCTGGCAATATTGGCGCTATTTCTATTCGCAGTGCCCATGAGTGGCATACCCAAATTAGGTTTAAGCATTTTACGAGTCATGATTTACGCCGTTTGTTCAGAACCATTGTGGCTGACTTAGGTGTCGATACCATGATTGGTGAGCGTTTGCTTAATCATGCCTTGCCTGTGTTGTTGCGTAAGTACGTTAAATCAACCTTGGATAAAGGCATGAGCCAAGCGTTAGACCAATATCATCAATATTTAATTTATCGTGGATTTTTTTCTGTTGCGCCCGAGATATTGCCTAGATCGTCTGTGGAAGTTGGGAGTGGTCAAACCCTGACTGCCAGTGGGTGGCTGTGATGATCACTGCATCATTGTTAGTAGAATATGCAATTAGAGGTTTTGGGGGGCTAAATGGCATTACGCGGGTTTGAATTTTTGAAAACGGGCAGGAATATTCGCGGGCTAACCCAGACCGAAGTGGCCGAGATTTATGGGGTAAGTGAACGGACTTATCAGCGTTGGGAACGGGGTGATGTGCGAGTGTCGTTTGATGATGTTTCGGCAATATGCGACCAGGTGTTTCGGTTAGGAATTGATGAAATAAGGGCGATGATTGATGGTGAAGAATAATGGCGAAGATTAATGTGCAGCAGCTGCAACACCAACAAGTGACCTTGAACATGAAAGCCTTGCGTCATGGCTTAACCCGCTGGGGTAACTATTGGGCCCATCAAGAACGCGGCCAAGGCTTTGCTAACCGAAGCCAGTGCGACAAGTTAGGCGAGGTGATTGTGTACGGTCCTTCTGGCTCGGTGCACTGCGGTGGTGGATAAGCGCGGTGCTTCACTATTTATGAAAAATTTAGGGGGTTACGTTGTTGTTTTATGAACTTGATCTCTGCTATTCAATTTTACCTAAAAAATAAACCTATTAAGTTAATGAATTAATAGTGTTTTACCCTGCATTTGATGATGCGCAATTCCACTCAACTTTTGATAGTCTTAAATCACAACTTTTGATCGCCTAAATTGATTTCTGTAACTTCAGTTTGATACTATCTTTAATGTACTTGTTACATTGATGTAAATACTGGTTAAGGATGACTATGAGTAACGCCAAAGAATTGTATTGTATTGAATCCACCTCTGAGATATCGATCATCGAAGAGATAATTCAAAATGAGATGAAATGGGCCGACGACTTACCCCAAGATTTAGCGGTAAACGTTTTTACCAAGGACAATGATTTGTGTTGGGATTACGATCGTTCCGTTGCCATGTCTTTTGAACAAGAAAAAGTATTAGTCAAAATCGTGCACACTGCATTTAACTCAGTAAGGCGACAACTTAAATATTAAAATACAGCGGCATAAACGTTGGATTGTGATGAATGTTTTAGAATGTTCAACTTCACGTTAGTATGCTAGTTAAACCAAGCCGCTGCTAAGCGCCAAATGCTGACTCAATCGAGTTTATTAACCTCATTGAATCCGCTAGATTTAAAAGATGTGATGGAACATCACTATGACAAAGGAATTGCAATTGAACACCTACAAATCAAGCCTCATAATCAATTCAAAAATTGCTTTGCAGCCCAGAGTTTTATAACAATGAAAGACCCAATACAGCAATTGGTGGTGTCCCACCAAAGCAAAAACTGGCACTAGTGGCCTAAGTCTCTACTTTTGACCTCAGCTAAAAATGGGGAGATTACCCTTCAAAATGGCATGTCGTTTACTGAGGCGCAATGCCTAGATTCAAATGCCTAGATTTACTGGCTGATGATGTATCAAAGTTTGATGCCGAGCTAGACCGATTATCGCCGCCATTATCACAAGGCGAACATGCCACCTATACCGCGCCTCATGAAAGCCGACTTAATCAAGCCAATCTGCTAAAGGACTTAACCGATGAACCGACAAAAGATTGGGCGAATGCTTTGTTGCCTAGTGATGTTTTGCAGCGGCTTAAGCAAACCGACGGTGAAATTGATAACCCAAAGTAACAGGATGGTAAGTTCTTGCATGTATCTCATCAGCTTGAATATAAGTTTTATGTGCAGATATTCTTAAATGAGCCGATAAATCTTTCATAAAGCGCAATGAAAGCAGTTAGTGGGCATTTTGGCTTTCGATTTGTCTAATATCACGGGGTTTAGTTGCAATGGCGCTTCAATTACCTGTAATTATGTATTGGTTTTTAGTGATAACAGGCCTAAATTTAACCTTGAGGTTTTCAATCTGCTTTCATGAAAGGATGATGTTAGACAGAGAACATTAAAAAACTAACATCACAATACATATACCATCATACTAATAAATCGAACATACTAACGAAGCGACATATAATCTTCAATACGTTGTAAAAGGATTCTTGCATGCACCAGCACATTTTTAGTCATCCCACTGTGATCCCAATAAGCCATCCGATGCTAATTAAGGTGCGCTTACTGGATAATATTGATGATTTACTCGTGCTTGCTTCACTCAGTAATCCGTTATTTGAAATGATTGTTAGTCAAGTGGATGGGATTGAAGCAACATTGATTTCTCGTCAGCAAGCATATGTAAGCGTTGATTTTGAAAATGTGCAACAGATAGCGGATAAATATGACGTTAACAGAGTGGTTGGCCAAGGGGTTCGGCTATATTCAAGAATGGCTGTAGCGCCAAGGATTTGTATTGAACAATTAAAAAAAGGCATCGAAATCATCATACAAGCTGATGGTGAGGTCTATTTTACTGTATATGAAAATATGCCCTTTGAATTAATACCGCTAGAGCAAGATTTGCGCTTATTGTGTGAACCGCAAGTATTAGTCATGGCTAAAACCATTTTAGGGCAGAAGCCTTCACATGGTGAGTCCACCGCAGCATTAGCCGTGCATATTAGTGAGCTTGAGCAAGTTAGACGGGATATTGCTGACTACATGCGAGGCGAGTCAGGTAAGATACATCCTGGCGTCTCTACAGAGCTGTTAAAACTTGATCATTTATTGCAAAATAAGCGTCAATGGTTAATGCGAACTTATCATCAATCATTAGAGCGTCCTAGTTTGTCTAGAGCCTCTAATCAAGCCTCGCTTGATGTTGAAAAACTGCAACAAAAACTTGAATGTTACAACTTACTCGCGCCTTCAGATGTCACTGAACTGGTAAATCAGCTTTCAGATGATGATAACTAACTACTTATAAAGAATTATTGATGTCCTATATTTGTCCAATTTGCCAGCTTGTTCTGAACCAAAGTCCAACTAAGACTTGGTCTTGTACCAACAATCATCAATTTGATACAGCTAAAGAAGGCTATGTTAATTTATTGCCCGTTCAAAAAAAGAAATCAAAAGACCCCGGCGACAATAAAGAGATGATGTTAGCCAGACGAGAGTTTTTGAACAAAGGTTATTATCAGGCATTAAGTGACCAAGTAAATCAACTTGCCGTGTGTCATCAACCGTTTGCAAAAAATATTTTAGATATTGGTTGTGGTGAAGGCTATTACAGTGACAGATTGATTGAGCAAATTAAACAAACTCAAGTTGATTGTCAGCTGTGGGGATTAGACATCTCTAAGACTGCGGTAAAATATGCCGCTAAAAAATACCCTCAAATGCAATTTTGTGTGGCAAGCGTATTTGAAATGCCGTTTGCCGATAACAGTTTTGATTTAGCTATTCGTATTTACGCTCCTTCAAAAGTGGAAGAGCTGCAACGGGTTATAAAACCTGGTGGGGTACTAATTACAGTTTCACCCGGCCCTAAACATCATTTTGCGATCAAGCAGGTGATTTATGCCGAGCCGCGCTTGCACCCCCATGAGCCATTAGTGCTAGAGGGATTTGAATACATAAAGCAGCATAGCCTTGAATATAACCTCGAGCTAACCGATGTGAATGATATTGAGCATCTGCTTAATATGACGCCATATGCCTGGAAGTTGACTCAAACGCAAAAGCAAAAAATGGCAGATGAAGGATTAAAGTGTGAATTAGATTTTAAAATTGAAATACATAGACGTTATGAATGACGCTATATTTGTGTATTTGCACCAATAAGGTATTGATGACTTTAGATAAACACTCAGAACAAATATGAAATAATTATGAACCTTGATATGATGTTTGTTGACTTATTCTGAGAATGGTTTATAGTCTTTATAGCTTGAAGGTTGGGCTTATTTTTTGTGTTTCAATACGATCAGTTTCGTCCTGTGAACATAAGTAATACCGGCATTTTCCAGCTTTACCGCCGTTTAGGCTTTATTTTATATTTACAGGATTTATATCATGTCTCAAGTTACTGGTGTTGTTAAGTGGTTCAACTCTGACAAAGGTTTCGGATTTATCGAGCAAGAGTCTGGTCCAGACGTATTCGTTCACTTCCGTGCTATCAACTCTGACGGTTTCAAAACTTTAGACGAAGGTCAAAAAGTTTCTTTCACCGTGACTCAAGGTCAGAAAGGTCCTCAAGCTGAAAACGTAACTATCGTTTAAGCTATTATTTCACTTCGGTGAAATGGACTTAAAGCTGTGGCATTTGCCGCAGTTTTTTTTGTCTTTTTTTTGAGTCTAAGCAGTAAAGGTTAACTCAATTTACTGCAAATGTTTAAAGCCGCCTAACGCTATGTTTGGTGGCTTTTTATTACGCTAAGTTATTCTTCTCGCCAGTCGTAGCTGACAACATTTCTCTATGGGCAAAATTAGTGCCTATCTATTCATCATTAAGCTTATCAATAATATTTATTGATCACCGGAACGGATAATTCAGAAAATTAGTCTTGTTAAGTCAGTGACTAACGTTATGTGACAACACAATGGCTGAGTTTTGATAACATAGGGATAATTGTAGGTGAATAGGTATCAGCTTAAGCTATTTGCCTGATAAAGCTAATGAACCTGAACTCTGGATAACAACTTGCTTTCTAGAGGCTATTTTTACTTAAAACTGTGTTAAATTTGTTTGTAATAGGCCAGCTATTGACGCACAAATTTGCCTTGTTCTAAGAAAAAATATCTCTCTAGAATACATGGGTTAGATATATGTTATTTAAGTTCATATGTTTAGCTAATCTCTTATCCAGAGTTCAGGTTAATGAATTAAATGCGCTAATTCAAATACTATCTCACCTCAGCTTGGGACATAAACGCTAACCAAACAGCCCTTTGTCTTGCTAACTGCGTTTCATTAACGTGCTATCGGCCAGCTATTGGCGTGTTAATGTGCCTTGTTTTCAAAACAAATGACAAGTTTGCTACAAAATAAGCTAAACCTGTTGAGTTCAGCTTATTGAGTCTATCTCTTAACCCGAGTAAAGGTTATCTAATCAATACCGACATAGTTAAGATGAGAAAAGGGTGTCTTCTAAGGTTCTGCCTTTTAATATCGACTTATAATGCCATTGGTTTTCAGCCAGTAAATTAAAGAGTTGCAGCTCTAATGAAAAGTCTTCTTGGGTAGGATATTCAATAATAAATTGATGATCTGAACTTTGAGTGACCTTGGTTATATTCGGTAAACCAAGCAATGCTTGATGCACTGATGGCATATCGGCTTTTTTCATTACCAAGGTTAAGTAATCAATCTCCTGCGCTGATTGAATTGAAAGAGCTTGTTTTAGTTTTCCCTCTTCAAGATATATCACTTGATCACATAGCTTTTCCAGTTCATCAAGATTGTGAGAGCTAATCACGAAGGTTGTGTACTCAGACTGCTCACTGACAATTTGTCTAATGCGTCTTGCATTAGCGGGGTCTAACCCTGCGGTTGGTTCATCTAATAATACTAATTTGGGTGAGCCAATAAGCGCTTGCGCTATTGAAACCCGTTTGCTCATACCATGACTCAAACTTTTAGGTTTGGCCTTTGCTTCTTTAGTTAAGTCAACAAGCTCCAATACCCGCATGGCTTCAATTTTAGATGCTTTTCCTTTTATTCCTTGCAGCTCAGCAAATAAGCGTAGCTGACTGAGGATGCTACTATCAGGATCTAGCTGTGCATCCTGTGGTAATGCAGATAAAATCCCATGTAATTTGGGACTTCCAACGGGCTCGCCCATTATTGTCACCGAGCCGCTAGTTGGTTTTATATAACCGCATAAAATACTAAACAGCGTTGTTTTACCTGCACCGTTTGGGCCCACAACCGCAATTGGTGCGCCTGACTCTAATGTGAAGTCGACTTTAGATAAAACCGCCTTACCGCTATAATTTTTACTCAGTTGCTGACATTGAATTAAGCTCATAATGCGCTCCTTTGCATAACTATGCGTCCAATAATTAATATAACTGCTGTTTGTAACAATGGTATAGGAGCATAAGCAAAGGCGGCTAACCCTTGGGTGTTAACCATGTTTGATAATTGCGAACCTGGTAATAGGTATCTGAGTATTTCTAAACCGGGAAACTTCACATTCACCAAAGTGATAATAATTGAAACGATAACCCATAGAATAATAGCGAAAATACTGGCTTGGCGAGCGCTATTGGCAATAAGTGATAACAATGCCATTGTCGCAATGTAAGGCAGTACAATAATGAGTAGATTTGCAAAAATGACCAATGCGGTGTTAATTGCTGGTATTAATAACCCTGTATCTCTACTCATCACCAACAAGGTTGTTGCAATTAAGGTGACGAAAATTAAAAAGCCTTGGATGAAGATTTGACCAAATACTCGGCCGAAAAACAAACTATTTCGGCTGACTCGTAGGCTGACAAAACGAAGGGTGCCACGTTGCTTATCTGAGCTGAATTGGTCTGCTGAAATAAAAATACTGAACATTGGAAACAAATAAAGCGCAGCAACCCAAAACATGGCAAATTCAGAAACTTGCCAATTAAACAATTGATCTAAAGTCGTGGGACCAAATACTGCGGCGATAAACTCTTTAAAGCTTGGCTCCATGATAATATTTGAGGCTTGTTTTATGGGGTAAATTAAAATTACACTCCAGACTAAAATAAAAGCAATCAACGCAATAATCCCACTACGGCTACTGAATCTTTTGCTAAGTTCAAATTTAGCGAGTTGCCAAATATGGGTTATTCCAGATGGCGATGAAGCTGTTAGGCTATTCATAACATTCCTTTTTTGATTAAACCGTCGTTAAGTTAATGCCTTAAGACAATAAAGCCTCAAGTGTGGCTAACTTCTGCTCAAGCGATTCAATTCTTTGCTCTAATTCGGCAATTTTTTCATTAGCCGCTAATGATTGTTGCGATTGCACCGAAACGTCTAAATTACATACTGAATTAGCTTGATGATCTTCAATTGAACTACTGAATAATTCAATATAGCGACAATCGCGCTTACCTGCTTCTCTCGCTAGCTGTGCAACAAAGGGCTTATCTTGCTTAACTAACTCAAGTAACAAAGACTCAACTTGGGTGACGTCTGAAAATTCATATAAACGGTTTGTACGCGTTTTTAATTCACCGGGTGTTTGCGCGCCTCTAAGCAATAAAACACAGCACAGCGCATATTGAGCAGGTGTGAGTTTTAAATCACTAAACTCAGTATTACAAAAACGATGTTTATATTTAATCACTCTGCTGCCGAATCCAGATTGTTCACTGATCAGCCTTTTTTTTGCTAAACCATCAATGATGATTTGCACTTCTGATTCAGTGAGCGACATCACGGGATCGCGGCTACTTTTTTGATTGCAGGCTAAGGTAAGGGAATTGAGCGATAGCGGGTATTGTTCAGGCGTGGTGATTTCTTTTTCCATCAAACAGCCAATCACTCTGGCTTCTAATGCATTTAATTCCATTGATGGTGATCCTCAAATAAAAAAGCATGAAGATGTTATATCATCCTCATGCTAGTTTTAACAACGATATCAATGTAATCGGTTATGTCGTGAACAATATGCGATTGTTGAATGACTAAACGAGTCTAATACCGTCTTTGTCGATTTTGATTTGACCACCCTTAAACAAACCACCGATAGATTTTTTAAAGGCTTTTTTACTCATCCCTAATTGGGCATAAATAATGTCAGCATCTGTTTTGTCATGTAATGGGAGGAAACCGTCTGCTTTAGCCAGTTTATTCATGATCAATGTAGCTTGTTTATCAAGTTCTTGTTTAGACCCTTGTTGTAGCACTAGGTCAATTTTTCCATCACTGCGTAATGTTTTGATAAAGCCTGTGAGTTTTTGGCCGAAACGTAATTGTTGAAACACTTCGTTTTCATAAATTACGCCCCAATGCTGATTATTGATAATTGCTTTGTAGCCTAAATCAGTTGTGCCACCAATAATTAAATTTACTTGTTGGCCAACCTCATAATCCGCAGGGGTTTTATCTAAAAATTTATCGACCTTTGAAGATGCAACAATACGTTCATCAGCTCTGTTGGCATGAACATAGACAAGATATGAACGGCCATCTTCAATGGTTTTATGTTGTTCACCAAAAGGTAAAAATAAGTCCTTATCAAGACCCCAATCTAAAAAGGCACCATATTCACTAATACCCGCTACCTTCAAGTAGGCAAACTCACCTATTTGAGCAAACGGTTTTTGTGTTGTTGCAATCACTTTATCATCTGAATCAAGGTACAGGAATACGTCAATAGCTTGACCCACTTCGTATTGCTTAGGGACAAACTTTTTCGGGACTAACACTTGACCAAGTTCATGGGCATTAACATAAATCCCAAAACTGACTTCTTTAACGATTTCGAGTGAATAGCTTTTACCGATTTGTATCATGTGTATCTCTATCTTTAGATGCATCTTTAAATGCAAACGTTTACTGGGAATGGGGCAATATTTTCTGTTGCATAGTATACACGCTTTTTCGATTTATGAGTGATTTTACAATAATTGTGGACGTTCGACTTAAATTAGCCGTATTAGTGTTTTTATCTATGTTTGAGGGGGAATTCTACTTGCAATGAAACTCGATGCGCGGTTTAATTGCGCCGTTTTTTAACGGTCGACTTTTAAGGTTTAACACACTGACGAATGAGTCTTTATGGCCTCAAAAAATCAACCTAAGTAATTATGCATAAATGGATTATAAGTATTCATTTCTGCTTTAAGCAAACTTAGACAACCATTTGCAATGTCCCGCTATAATTGTTAAAACGAAGCGGCGAAAATGGCAAATAAAGTACGTATAGATGAAAAATCTACTAGATTTAATAATCGCGATCTGGCTAGAGAAAATTGCTATTTTTCATCTACTATACATCTCATAATGCGACAGCGTTATGTTGATTTTATTCACACACCTTATTGCATCTTTCAAACACAATGCAGCAAGGTAAATACGGAAAAAAATTATGTCTGATTGGTCTATTGAAGATGCTCGTGCGGGTTATAACGTAACTCATTGGAGCCAGGGTTTTTATGGTATTCGTGAAGATGGTGAAGTGACGGTTTCACCGAATCCATCTCAACCAGATCATAAAATCGCACTGAACGCATTAGCGAAAGATATGGTTAATGCGGGTGTATCATTACCTGTTTTAGTTCGTTTTCCACAAATTTTGCATCACCGTGTAGAAAGTTTGTGTGAAGCATTTAATGATGCCATTCAAAAGTACGAATATCAGAATGATTATTTGTTGGTTTATCCTATTAAGGTTAACCAGCAACAAACAGTTGTAGAAGAAATTCTTGCTAGCCAAACTTCTAAAGAAGTACCGCAATTAGGTTTAGAAGCCGGTAGTAAGCCAGAGTTAATGGCGGTATTAGCCATGGCGCAAAAAGCCAGCTCTGTGATCGTGTGTAATGGTTACAAAGATAAAGAATACATCCGCTTAGCACTAATTGGTGAAAAATTAGGCCATAAAGTTTACATCGTTCTTGAGAAGATGTCTGAACTTAAAATGGTATTAGAGCAAGCTAAAGAATTAGGTGTCACTCCACGTCTTGGTTTACGCGTTCGTTTAGCGTTCCAAGGCAAGGGTAAATGGCAGGCAAGTGGTGGTGAAAAATCAAAGTTTGGTTTATCAGCAGCGCAAGTATTGAAAGTGTTACAAGAACTAAAAGACACTAATATGCTTGACTCTTTACAGTTGCTACATTTCCACTTAGGTTCACAAATCGCTAATATTCGCGATATCCGTCAGGGTGTGGGTGAAGCAGGGCGTTTCTATTGTGAGTTACGTGAACTTGGTGCCAAAATTGAATGTTTCGATGTTGGTGGTGGTTTAGCCGTTGATTACGATGGCACCAGAAGCCAAAGCAACAACTCAATGAACTACGGTTTAAATGAGTACGCAAATAATATCGTTAATGTGCTAACTGATTTATGTCATGAATACGAGCAACCTATGCCACGTATTATTTCTGAGTCAGGTCGTCATCTAACAGCACATCATGCAGTACTGATTACTGACGTTATTGGTACTGAAGCATACATGCCTGAAGTGATTGAAGCGCCATCAGAAGATGCCCCACAATTATTGCACAACATGTGGCAATCTTGGTTGGAGATCAGCGGTGGTCAAGACCAGCGCGCGATGATTGAAATTTATCATGACACCCAAAGTGACATTGCTGAAGCGCACTCTTTGTTTGCTGTTGGTCAATTTACATTGGCTCACAGAGCTTGGGCTGAACAAACACATTTACGTGTATGTCATGAAGTTAAGGGCCTACTAAGTAATAATAACCGTTACCACCGACCGGTTATTGATGAGTTAAATGAAAAGTTAGCTGATAAATTCTTTGTTAATTTCTCTTTATTCCAATCGTTACCAGATGCTTGGGGTATTGATCAGGTCTTCCCGGTGTTGCCTTTGTCAGGTTTAGATAAAGCGCCTGAGCGTCGTGCCGTTATGCTTGATATTACCTGTGATTCTGACGGTATTGTTGATCAATACGTTGATGGTCAAGGTATTGAAACAACATTGCCCGTTCCTGCGTGGAGTGCTGAAAGCCCGTACTTAATCGGTTTCTTTATGGTTGGTGCTTATCAAGAAATTCTTGGTGATATGCATAACCTATTTGGTGACACTAATTCTGCCGTTGTGCGTATTGATGAAGATGGTTTAACCAATATTGATTCAGTATTACAAGGTGATACCGTTGCTGATGTGCTGAAGTATGTGAACTTAGATGCCAATGCATTTATGCGTACATTCGAAGAATTAGTTGAGCAGCATATTGCTGAAGACGAAAGAGCAAGTACATTAGAAGAGCTACAAGCGGGTCTTGATGGTTACACCTACCTTGAAGACTTTTAAATATTACTGATTTAATATTTCAGTAATTGATTGATAGTAAGGCTTAGTTATGAATAATGACTAAGCCTTTATTTATTTTTAATCTGTTGAGTCATTTAGTATTTATATGTTTTTTGAAGGTTCTGAAAAAAAAGCAGAAATAGGGATTGAGCCTACAACGGGTTCACTTCGTGCTTTGCCTTTCTCTTTTTGGAAACAAATCGTGAGCTTAGCTAAAGCTGACATTTTGTCACAGATTGGTAACGATCAATGTGATGCCTACTTATTGAGTGAATCTAGCCTATTTGTTTGGGATCATAAAGTTGTGATTCTAACCTGTGGTTTATCGACATTAATTGATTGTGTTAATGGACTTGTCGATGCCATCGGGGTCAATAATATTGAATGGTTAACATATCAGCGTAAAAATGAATATGTAGCACATCTGCAAGCGTCAACCTTTGTTGAAGATATCACTTCTTTAAGACAAAGGCTTTCAGGAACAGCATGCCGAGTTGGGCATTTAGATAATCATCATCATTTTATTTTTACCAGCGGCACAGCTAACCAGATAGATCCCCAAGACAAAACCTGTGAAGTATTGATGTACCACATTAGCGGTGTTGTTGCTGACTATTTACGTACCGAACAACAATCTATTGCTAAGATATATGCGCTTTTACAGTTAGATGAGTTATTTGCCGGATTTACATATGACACGCATCTATTTACGCCTTTAGGCTTTTCTATTAATGGTATTAAAGATGATTTGTATTACACCATTCATATTACGCCACAAGAAAAAAGCTCATACGTCAGCATAGAAACCAATGTGGACCTCAATAATTATCCAGTGGATATTACCGCAAAATTATTGGCCATTTTACAGCCGCGCAGTTGGGATATTATTGGCTTTAACATTCAGGTAGCATCGCCAAACATGCCTGAAAATATCTGTTTAGGCCATTGCTCTTATCCGGTTAAGCAAGGTTATAATATACACTTTAGTCATTATCAGCAGTGTTGCCCAGAAGTGCTAACCCCAGAGTTTTTGTAATACACAAACGTATAGGTAATAATCCAAGTGCCTGATATTTGACATAAATCTATCAGTTTCGCTAATACACTAGGTAAAGGGCAATTAATAAGTAGCGATTTAATCTGTGCTAAGTGATGTAGATTAATACTTGTTTACATTGTCATAATGTTGCTGGTGTGGCGGTTGGAAAGATTGCAATATACCTATGATTTAGCAGCTATCTTTAACATTGTCGGCGGATGCTAGATGTAGAAATGTTAAACGTTTCTACCTAAGGTTAAGGCCTAGTTGAAATGTAATATTGCGCAGCCCTAATTAAAATAGGTGTTTCATTAAACTGAGAGTCTTTTGAGGTTGTTTAACCCCATTTTACTCAGTTAACTAAAGGAAATATATGAGCGATTTAAGTGATATCCGCCGCGAATATACCCAAGGTGGATTAAGACGAGCCGATTTACCCAGTAATCCAATGGACTTATTTGAAACCTGGTTAGCGCAAGCTAAAGACGCCAATTTATCAGACCCAACAGCAATGTGTGTTGCGACGGTTGATAAAAATGGCCAACCATTTCAACGCATCGTGTTACTAAAAAAGTTCGATGATAAAGGCTTTGTCTTTTTTACCAATCTAGAAAGTCGCAAAGCGTGTCATATCGAAACGAATAACAAGGTGAGTTTACATTTTCCTTGGCATCCTCTAGACCGCCAGGTATCAGTCTTGGGCGAAGCAGAGCCTTTATCTATGATTGAAGTGGCCAAGTATTTTATGAGCAGGCCCAAAGATAGCCAAATTGCAGCCTGGGTATCAAAACAGTCGAGTAAGATTTCAGCTCGGCAGGCTTTAGAGGGGAAATTTGCTGAAATGAAAGCAAAGTTTGCCCAAGGTGATGTGCCATTACCTAAGTTTTGGGGCGGATATTTAATACGTCCTCAAAGTATCGAATTTTGGCAAGGTGGTGAACACCGATTACATGACAGATTTTTGTATAGTAAATCGCCAGATTCGCTCTGGCAAATTGACCGATTGGCGCCATAATAAGAGGCTATGATGCAAGCTAAAATTTGGGTTGATGCGGATGCTTGCCCTAATCCGGTAAAAGAGATGTTGTTTCGCGCGGCAGAGCGTAAATCAATTAATATCGTGTTAGTGGCAAATCAGATGATAAAAGTCCCGTTATCACCTTTTATTAAAATGATCCGCGTAAATTCAGGTTTTGATGAAGCAGACAATTATATTGTTGAGCAACTTACACAAGGTGATTTAGTCATTACCGCCGATATCCCTTTAGCGTCAGATGCAATTGGGAAAGGGGCGCTGGCGATTAACCCTCGCGGTACGGTTTATACACCGGAAAATATTAAACAAACAGTAACAATGCGTGACTTTATGGAAGAAATGCGTAGCAGTGGTGTTCATACTCAGGGGCCGAATAGTTTTTCCCAAGCGGACAAACATGCCTTTGCACAATCATTAGATAAATGGTTAGTTAAACATCGCTGATCTATAATCAAAGAGTTTTTTACATGCAAAAGGATTTTAAGATGAAAAAATGGTTATCGGTTATTGCACTCGGTTTGTTGTCCAATGTTGCTCTTGCTGGTGATTGGTCAGTTAATAACAACCAATCAACAGTCAGTTTTATTTCTATTAAGAAAAGCGATATTGCAGAAGTACATCGTTTTAAGCAGGTTGAAGGAACGTTGACCGAAGCGGGCAAGTTTTCACTGACAATTGATTTAAGTAGTGTTGATACGGGCATTTTGATTCGAGATGAAAGGATGCAAGGGTTACTGTTTGAAGTGGCTCAGTTTCCTAAATTAACCTTAAATGCTTCAGTAAACCCCAAACTACTGGCTGATTTACATATCGGCGAGGTAATGACTTTACAGGTCGATGGTGAAATTGAGTTGCATGGTAAAAAGCAAACTAAAACCTTTAATGTATTAGTTGCTAAATTATCAGCAAAGAAAATGGTAGTGACAAGTTTAACGCCTGTTGTTGTTCAAGCGGGGGACTTTGATCTTGCTACCGGTGTTGAAAAGTTACGTGATATTGCCGGATTGACTAGCATCAGTTTAGCTGTGCCTGTGTCATTTGTGATAACTTTATCGCAATAGTTATGGCAATAAAAATATGAAGTATTGGTTATTGATGTTTGTGGGTGTTCATTATGATATGGATACCCCAACATAAACAGATATTGCCAACCTAATCCTTGGAGTTCAAATGGTTACAGATAAAGACGGTTACATGCATTTAATTCAGTATTTAACTGAACACTTAGGCTTGTTTGAAACGCCTGAAAATGATGCTTTAGTGTCTGAAACTGTTTTAGAATTATTTGAAGAGCAATTATCTGCCCAAATTATTATGGTGTGTGGTCAAAACCCACAATTATCATTTGCACAACGCAACATGGTTATTCGTGAAATTGACGCGATTGTATATGACTTAGAAGAAATTCTGGCTCAAGTTGCAAACCATAAAGCCACCCCAGAACAAAGTATTTTTATTGCTGAGTTTTCTGGTTTAATCAAAAATTTATTTGATCAAGAAATTGATCACTTATTGCGTTAGTTATTATTATCCTCAATATCCATTTTTAGGAACAAACATGTTGAAAAGCATTATTTTATCCATTGTTTTGTGTTTAAGTTTAACGTTTGCTCATGCAGCAGATAAGCAGATTTTAAAACAAACTGAAATGATGACAGTCGATAAGTCTGGTTTGATGTACCACGCTCGTATGGATACTGGGGCTGTTAATTCCTCATTGCATGCTGTTGATTTAACTATCATTGGTGGTGCAGCAAAGAAGATGAAACAAAATATTGGTAAAACGGTTGAATTTACAACAGAAAACGAAAAAGGTGAAAAAAAACGTATGAAGGCTGAAATTGTCAGCACTTCAACGGTTAAAAACTCACAGGGTACCGAAACCCGTTACATGGTTAATCTTGAAATAGGCTTTCCAGACGCGTTAAAGAAAGTAAAAGTTAATTTACGAGATCGCAGTCATATGGATTATAAGCTGTTGATTGGTCGTAACTTTCTAAAAAAAGACTACATTGTTGATGTTTCTGAAAAGAAGACTATTGGTCCAATTGCCAAGTTAAATATCAAGCAAGCAAATTTAATTTACAACACGCGTATTGATACTGGTGCGGTTGAAAACTCATTGCATGCTGTCAATCTACGCATCGAGAAAGAAGATAAAACCGATATGGAAAATAATATCGGTAAAATGATCACTTTTACCACTGAAAATGATAAAGGTAAAAAAGTCGATATTCGTACAAAAATTCGTGGTACTTCACTTATTCGTAATGCGCAAGGGTCTGAAATTCGTTACATGGTGCGTTTAAGTGTAGGTGAGCCAGGGCAAGAGTTTCTAGTTGACGTGAATTTAAAAGACCGTAGCAAAATGAGCCATAAATTATTAATTGGCCGTAACTGGTTACAAGGCCATTACATGGTCGATGTTTCAAAAAAATAATTATCACTCAATAAGATTGTTGAAGCCTTAATGGAAACGTTAAGGCTTTTTTATTGTCTTCAAATTGATATGTAACGCCAGAACAGCGCAGTAAAATTAATGGAAAATAGTTTGTCCGCAACCTAGATCCCACAGCTCATCGATTTATTTAGTCATATAGCATCTATCTTGGAAAGGTTCTAACTCGATGAGAACCATATGTTGTGTATGACAATCGCAGTATCACGCTCATATTTTCGGTTATGTTTTATGAGTTAACCAGAGTTAGGTTGTTTAATAGGCATTCTAGTTAAATATATAATGGTCGAGTTTTTTGACTTTTAGCTTCACCATATTCCTGACTCACTGGTGCATGAAATCGTGCCGATATGCCAGCAATAAAAGCGATAATAAAAGGATTTTAAGCATGATGGGCATCAGCAAGACGTGTTTCATGTTCTTCGATATCCTAGAAGGCTTAGGGGGAATTATGCATGATATGGCTTAAGGTTAATCAAAGCTGCTCAAAGTTGCTCAAAGCTTTATAAGGAGATAACCGATTCTGTAAAAGTGTCATTTTGTGATCCCAATAAATCATTCTGCCAGCAAACTCAGAAGTTTATCTGCTCACCACATGATGCCCGTTTAGTTTAAACGCTTTGTTTAAAGCAATAAAAAAGGCGCCTAGGCACCTTTTTACTGCTTAATACATCTCATCGTTATTACAGCTTTAAACCAACCAATAACTGATCTAGTTGTTCAGCTGTTGCGTGTAGCTCATCACAACCAGACACCGATTGGTTTGCCGATTGCTCGACATTATGGGATTGATTACGAATTTCCATTAAATTGGTCGCAATCTCATTAGCCACTGCAGATTGTTCATCGGCAGAGGTCGCAATTAACACACTCATCTCTAAAACACGATTACTATGGTGAGCAATGTTGACTAAGTCTTCACCTGTTTGTAAAACATGCTTTTTACCTTCAGATGCTTGTTCAACCGTCCGTGACATTAACTGGGTAAGGTTGCGAGTGCCTGATTGTAATGCTTCAATCATGGTTTTGATTTCGACAGTAGCAGATTGTGTTCTGCCAGCAAGCGTTCGTACTTCATCAGCTACGACCGCGAAACCACGACCTTGTTCGCCAGCACGAGCCGCTTCAATGGCTGCGTTCAATGCCAATAGGTTTGTTTGTTCTGAAATCGCATTAATGGTTGTGACAACGGCATCAATTTTACTGGCGTTATCATTTAACACGCCAACGGCGTTCGATGCCTGTCCAATTTCATTAGATAGCACATCAATCGCGTGAACCGTTGTTTCAATGTCTTTTGAGCCTGCTGAGACTTGGCTGTTGGTTTCTTCCGTTTCACTGGATGATTGCTCAGCGTTACGTGCCACTTCTTTTACCGCAGCGGTCATTTCTTCCATCGCAGTAGCGAGTGAATCTAAATGTTGGCGCTGATTGACGGCCATAGATTGGCCTTCTTGAGCAGTTGTTCTAAAGCCTGAAACGACAGTACGAATTTGATCTGTTGCTTGCGTGATTTGCTTCACTAATGTGTGCTGGCGCTCAACCAAAGCATCAATACTGATAGCTAAAATACTAAACTCATCTTTTACTTCAAAAAAGTTTAATCGGCCCGTTAAGTCGCCGTTAGCAGCACGTTTTAATGCCATCACTGTGGTATATAACGCGCCACCAACAAAGGTAGAAATATAATAAGCAAAAGCAAAAAGGACGATTAATAACACCACCATAACGCCGTATGCAGCAGTGGTATTGGTATCATCTTTTATTAACTGATTGGCAGCCAGTTCACTGACAATGACCCTGTCATGGCTGTTTACACCACTCACAATACGAATTCTATTGCCTTGAATATCAACACCGCCGCCTTGTTGAGCTAAATTTCGTAGTTGGTTATCAAGGTTATCAACTGTCATTAGTTGGCTGGTATTCGATAGTTGACTATTCAAGTCATTTTGCTTGCTTTCTTCGATTAAGTCGTAAGCATTATCTAAATAATTATTTGCCTGCTTAATGAACTGGAGCTGATTGTCAATGTTGCTGGACATCAAGTTATTGGCATGTTGATGATTTAGAAATACGGTTAAACCAATAATCATCAACATTGGAACGATGGCTAAAATGCTAAATTTTGTTTTTAAAGTCATGTGGATAAGGTATTGATCTATCCATCTAAATTTTACTTCTTTCATTAGTTCCTCTTGTTGTAATGGGCTTGGTATTTAGCTACATACGATAATTATCTATCGGTATGGTTTAGGTTAACTTTAGCTTAACATTCTGGGTTAAGGTTGGTTGATTATTTTATAAGCCAAGTTAAGGTGATTAAGGGTGTGTAACAAAATGAATCATCGGTTATGTAAGTGTAATCGAAGTTATACATCTGGCACTACCGAATTTAAACCACAATATAGTCACCTTTATTATGTTATTCAAAAATAGCGCCATGGATTATTAGTGCTAGGGGACTAAAACAGCACATAAGTGGCTAAAAAGGTCTAGTAATCTGTTGGCTGCTAACGTAAAATTTGTCTCTTTTATTTTAATTGATCGAAAAATATCACTTAGGCTAGCTTAAAGGATATTTTGACGATCTTATCGTCAAATATGATGGTAAAAATCGCATTAGTAATGCCCAGATGCAGTGGATGAATAAATGCAGCAGTTAACAGAGATCGTAGAACAAGCCTTAGCGGTGATAGAGCAGGCCAGTGATCTAAAGGCATTGGATGATATCCGTGTCGACTACCTTGGTAAGAAAGGTAAAATCACTGACATGATGAAAATGATGGGTCAATTAAGTGCAGAAGAAAAACCTGCCTTTGGACAAGCCGTCAACCAAGCCAAGCAAGCTGTACAGCAGAAGTTATCTGATCGTATAGAAGGCTTAAAGGCATCTGAACTTGAAGCTAAACTAGCTGCCGAGCAAATCGATGTAACTTTACCAGGCCGCACCATAGATAATGGCGGTTTACATCCAGTCACCCGCACTATAGACCGTATCGAAACCTTTTTTGGTGAGCTTGGTTTTACAGTGAAAGATGGGCCTGAAATAGAAGATGATTTTCATAACTTTGATGCATTAAACATTTCAGAGCACCATCCAGCACGTGCAGATCATGATACGTTTTACTTTAATCCAAAAGTCATGCTGCGCACGCAAACATCAGGTGTTCAAATTCGTACCATGGAGCATGAGCAGCCTCCGTTGCGTATTATTTCACCGGGGCGTGTTTATCGTAATGACTATGATCAAACCCACACACCTATGTTCCACCAAGTAGAAGGGTTAATGGTTGCTGAGAATGTAAACTTTGCTGAATTAAAAGGCATTTTACATGATTTTTTACGTAACTTTTTCGAAGAAGACTTACAAGTTCGCTTCCGTCCATCTTATTTCCCATTCACAGAGCCTTCAGCAGAAGTTGATGTAATGGGCAAAAATGGCAAATGGTTAGAAGTATTAGGCTGCGGTATGGTACATCCGAATGTACTGCGCAGTGTTGGTATTGATCCTGAGAAGTACTCTGGATTTGCTTTTGGTATGGGGGTTGAGCGGTTGACCATGTTGCGTTACGGCGTCAATGATTTACGTGCCTTCTTTGAAAACGATTTACGTTTTCTTAAGCAATTCAAATAACGGAGCAATATTAGATGAAATTCAGTGAATCTTGGCTTCGTGAGTGGGTTAACCCAACAGTAAGTCGTGACGAATTATCACACCAAATTACTATGGCTGGTCTTGAAGTCGACGGCGTCGAGCCTGTAGCGGCAGATTTTAGTGGCGTGATTGTAGGTGAGGTCGTTGAGTGTGGTCAGCACCCTGATGCCGATAAATTACGTGTAACAAAAATCAATGTAGGTGAAGCAGAGCTGATTGATATTGTCTGCGGTGCACCAAATTGTCGTTTAGGTTTAAAAGTTGCCGTTGCCATGGTGGGTGCTGTATTACCTGGCGACTTTAAAATCAAAAAAGCAAAATTACGCGGCCAGCCATCTTTCGGTATGCTGTGTTCATATTCTGAACTTGGTATCGATATCGAAAGTGATGGCATTATTGAACTACCAGTAGATGCGCCTATTGGCCAAAGTGTACGCGAGTATTTAGATTTAGATGATGCAGTAATTGATGTTGATCTAACCGCTAACCGTGCTGATTGCCTAGGTATGGCAGGTCTTGCTCGTGAAGTTGGCGTTTTGAACCGTCAAGCGGTTGTGGAGCCAACATGGCAAGCCGTTGAAGCAAGTATTGATGCTCCAATCGCCATTAACGTTGATGCCAAAGCAGCATGTCCACGTTATTTAGGCCGTGTGGTTAAAAACATCAATATTAACGCTGAAACCCCATTATGGGTGCAAGAGAAATTGCGTCGTAGTGGTATTCGCTCTATTGACCCAATTGTTGACATTACTAATTTTGTGTTGATTGAATTTGGTCAACCAATGCACGCGTTTGACTTAAATACCCTCAATGGCGGCATCAATGTGCGCTTAGCTGACGGTGTTGAAAAGCTTACTTTACTTGATGGCAATGAAATTACGGTTCCAAGTGATACCTTAGTGATTGCTGATGATAAACAAGCTATCGCATTAGCGGGTGTATTTGGTGGTGAAGCAACGGGAGTAAGTGATACAACTAAAGACATTCTTTTAGAATGTGCTTTCTTCGCGCCACTCGCTATCATGGGTAAATCTCGTCGCCTAGGCTTACACACAGACGCCTCACACCGTTTTGAGCGTGGTGTAGACCCACAGCTGCAACACAAGGTAATGGATCGCGCTACTCGTCTTGTATTAGATATTTGTGGTGGTGAAGCCGGTCAAGTGATTGAAGCGCTAGCCAGCGAGCATTTGCCTCAGCCTGTTAGCATTCTATTACGCCGCAGTAAATTGGATAAAACATTAGGTCATGTGATTTCTGATGCTGACGTGGTCGAAATTCTAACGTGTTTAGGATTTAGCGTTGCAGCTGCCAATAATGATTGGACAGTGACAACCGCAACATATCGTTTTGATATGGCAATCGAAGAAGATTTGATTGAAGAAGTGGCTCGTATTTACGGTTATGACAATATTCCCAATACAGCGCCACAAGCTGCATTAAAGATGTCAGATCATAAAGAATCAAACATTCCACTTAAGCGTGTTCGCAACATGTTAGTGGCACGTGGGTTCCAAGAAGCAATTACTTACAGTTTTGTTGACCCTAAAATGCAAGCTCTTGTTCATCCTGAACAAGAAACCATGATTTTGCCAAATCCAATTTCGACAGAGATGTCGTCAATGCGTTTGTCTATGTTTACTGGTTTATTGACCGCCGTGGGTTACAACCAAAGCCGCCAGCAAGGCCGTGTACGCTTATTTGAGACAGGTTTACGCTTTGTTCCTGACGCAAATGCTGATGCAGGTGTTCGTCAGCAAGCTATGATTGGTGCAGTGATTTCAGGCGTTCAAAACGATGAACATTGGTCAATGGAATCCAAAACTGTCGACTTCTTTGATTTAAAAGGTGATTTAGAAGCAATAATAGGCTTGACAGTTGCCGCTTCTGAATTTAGCTTTAAAACAGCAACACATCCTGCGCTACATCCAGGACAATGTGCTGAAATATTAAGAAATAATCGAGTCATTGGTCATATAGGTGCTATCCATCCTAGTTTGGAGAAGCCTTTTGGACTTAATGGTAAAACAATCGTTTTTGAGTTAGAACTGGACGCTTTATTACATGCCAGTTTGCCGCTAGCCCATGCTGTATCTAGGTTTCCAGCTAATCGACGTGATATCGCCGTAGTTGTAGATGATCAAGTATCTGCAATTGATGTTATTAATTTGATAAGAAAAGTTGGCGAAAATCAGTTGGTTGGCTTAAACTTGTTCGATGTATACCTAGGTAAAGGTGTAGAACCCGGCAAAAAGAGCTTGGCAATCGCACTTACGTTACAAGACACTACTCGTACGCTTGAAGAAAAAGACATTACAGCGACTATGGACGCGGTAATTTCTGCTCTAAAGACCGAGTTCAACGCATCGTTGAGGGATTAAAGTATGGCACTTACCAAAGCCGAAATGGCAGAACATCTATTTGAAACACTTGGTATTAATAAGCGTGTGGCTAAAGAGATGGTGGAGTCTTTCTTTGAAGAAATTCGTGAAGCACTCGAAAATGGTGAGCAGGTCAAGTTATCTGGTTTTGGCAACTTTGACCTTAGGGACAAGAATCAAAGACCGGGAAGGAACCCGAAAACTGGTGAAGATATTCCAATTTCTGCGCGCCGTGTTGTGACTTTCCGTCCTGGACAAAAGTTAAAAGCACGAGTAGAAGCCGCTAACGCTGGCAAGAAATAAATTCACAAGTTGAATTAAGCTTATCTGCTTTAAATAAAAAAGTGAAAGAGCCACTCAGGTTGAGTGGCTCTTTTTTTGAAATTTGCTGATCTAACTTGGCATGCTATTATTCGGTCTCGATTTTTTGATGAGGTTTATCTTTTGGCTCGACAACAAAAGCATTTTGATACACGCTTTACTTTAGCATTATTGCACCCACGTCTTTGGGGTACATGGCTGGCAATTGTTGTATTATTCTTATTTGGTATTTTACCTGCAGTTATCCGCGATCCTATAGCAAATGTGTTGGCTAAACTTGTTATGCGAATTGCGACTAAGCCAATTGCCATTGCGCGTATTAATATTCGCCACTGTTTTCCTGAAATGCACGACGATGAACTTAATGCTCTGATTAAAAAGAACGTCGATGCATTTGTGCTGTGCCTGTTATCTCAGGCTGAATTACTTTGTCGTTCTAAAGCGCACATTAAGCGTCGTGTTAAATTACATGGATTTGAACACGTTGAAAAAGTGAGGGCAGAGGGCCGGCCAATTATTTTTATTATGCCTCATGTTTGGCCTATTGATTATGCTGGTTTAAGGTTAAACCTTGAAATACCTATGGTGTCTATGGCTAAAGCGCACCGTAACAGGTTATTTAATTGGTTCAGTAACCGTTTACGCAGCCGTATGGGGGGAAGAATTTATATGCGAGAAGCAGGCATTCGCGCTTTGCTCTCAGAATTAAAGAACGATCACAGTTTTTTCTATTTACCAGATGAAGATTTGGGGCCACAACAAAGTGTATTTTCACCATTTCTAGGCACAACCAAAGCGACGTTACCCGTAGTTGGTCGCTTGGCTAAGGCGGGTAAAGCTAAAGTGATGCCTGTGACGATTGGATATGATCAGCATGATAGAGTGTTTAACTTAACTGTCTTGCCTGACGTTGAAACTGACACTATGGATACAAAAGAGAATGAGGCACTAGTATTAAACCAAATGGTAGAGCAAGTGATTAAGGCTTATCCGGAGCAATACATGTGGTTTTTGAAAATGTTAAAAACCCGTCCCCCCGGTGAGGCAGAGATCTACTAAACTTATTCTTATATGATCATAATAAAACTAAGAGATCACCATAATAGAATTTAACGATTTATTGTCAGTATTATCGTTTGTTGTTTATACCTACGACAACCGCCCGATAACATTACTGCAAATTATTCAAGTACCGCTTTATATTTTTCTAACCTGGTTAATTGTGACTCGAGTTGGAAAGGTTATTGTGCGCGCGCTTAAAAAGCGCAATGTTAGCGCTGATGCTGTGCATTTATTCTCACGAATGTATTTAGTGTAAATGATTGCCATTTTGGCGATCACCAGTATGGATATTCTGAATATTCCACTCACTGCATTTGCATCAGGTGCGATAGCCATTGGGGTCGGTTTTGGCGCACAAAACATTATTAACAACTTTATTTCTGGTTGGATTTTAATGTGGGAGCGTCCGATCCGGATTGGTGACTTTTTAGAAGTTGGTGATGCACGAGGTGTAGTTGAATGCATTAATACCCGTTCAACTTTAATCCGACGAAATGACGGTGTGCACATGTTAGTGCCAAACAGTCAGTTGCTGGAAAACACCGTAACCAACTGGACACTGATTGATAAAAATGCCCGAACTTTTGTGCGTGTAGGTGTGTCATATGGCTCAGATGTGTTGCTGGTGCAAACGTTATTATTTCAGGTGTTAGAAGAGCGTGATGACATTTTGCCACATCCCAAACCTATCGTCCTGTTTGAGGATTTTGGTGATAACGCACTTATTTTTGATATGGTATTTTGGGTGAATGCGGTATCTGAAACTGATATTCGCCGTCGCCGCAGTGAAATTCGCTTTAGAATTTATGATTTATTCAATCAAAATGATATTTGTATCGCATACCCTCAAAGAGATATTCATCTTGATGGTAATTTGACGATTAATCATGGTGATAAAACCCAATAATTTCAGTACTGAGAACGATGTTGCTGGGTATTAAAAAATTGACGCATCGGCTGAGATTTGCTTATTGTCAACTCAATACGTAAAGGGTTTGAGAACAACTCAGCTTATTGATGCTTGACGATTTGCTAACTGAATTTACAACAGAATTTGTAGCAGGGTTATAGCAAGTTATATTGAAAACATTCCAGTCGTGTGTAACGTCTGGAATGTTTTTTTTCAAGGTTACTTAACCTCAATTAAGATTACTTTTTTGCTTTGGTATGTCGCTCTAGTAGATTTTGATTAATATCCGCCATCGACAAACCTTGATCTTCAAGGAGTACGATTAAGTGATACATAAGATCAGATGCCTCGTTAACCAATTCTTCTTTATCATGGGTTGCCGCAGCGAGGGCCGTTTCTAAACCTTCTTCACCAACTTTTTGAGCTATTCGTTTAGTACCACGTTCAAACAAGGATGCCGTATAACTTGAATCAGCACTTTGTCCTTTACGTGAAATAATCACTTTGGTGAGATTATCAATAAAACAATGCGCATTGCCATCAGGCCAGCAACTTTCTGTGCCAGTGTGGCATGTTGGGCCGTTCGGGATCACTTGAACCAATAAGCTGTCGTTATCGCAGTCTTTATCAATCGCGATGAGCTGCAAGGTATTGCCAGAGGTCTCACCTTTAGTCCATAAACGTTGTTTAGAACGACTGAAAAACGTGACATTTTTGCTGGTTAAGGTTTTTTCCAGTGCGGCTTTATCCATATAACCCAGCATCAGTACTTTGCCTGTTAAGTGGTTTTGCACAACTGCAGGGATTAATCCATCTTGTTTGTCCCAGGCTAAGCTTGCACTATCAAATGTTATTTGTGTCATCTTGACTCTCTTATGTTTGATACGTATTACAGTCGAATTGCAATATTTTGGTTGTGAAGATAGTGTTTTAATTCACCAATATCGATAATTCCTTTATGGAAAACACTGGCAGCTAGTGCTGCATCGACCTGAGCAAGTTCAAATACCTCTTTAAAATGTGCCATGGTTCCAGCACCACCAGATGCAATTAAAGGCACGTCACATATCGCTCTGACCATGCTTAATTGCTTGATATCATAACCGCCACGCACGCCATCTTGATTCATTACATTAAGCACAATTTCACCACAACCGCGTTTTTGCACTTCTTCGACCCAATCCTGTGTAAACCATTGAGTGTCTTTAGTAGCAGCCTCATCACCAGTAAATTGTTTTACTTTGTAGCTATCTGAAGCGGCATCGTAGAAAGAGTCGATACCAATCACAATGCATTGGCGACCAAACTCATCCTGTAAACGTGAAATAAGACTAGGATCAGACAACGCAGGTGAATTGATGGATATCTTATCTGCACCAAAAGCGAGTTTTTCACGAGCTTGTTCAATGGTCTTAATCCCACCGGCAACGCAAAACGGAATGTCAATTTGTTCAGCTACGCGACTCACCCAAGACTTGTCTATGACTCTGTCGTGAGCACTGGCGGTAATGTCATAAAAGACTAACTCATCGGCACCTTCTGCCGCATAACGCGCAGCCAAGGGGACTATGTCACCGACTATTTCGTGGTCGCGAAATTGAACGCCTTTTACCACTTTACCTTCACGTACATCAAGACAAGGTACTATGCGTTTGGCCAACATGAGATAGCCTCCTTGACGGTAAAGTTGTTAATCAGTAACGCTTTGCCAATAATAATGCCATTGGCTTTACTATCACGCACAGCTGCCACATCATCAAGGCTGGCAATTCCCCCTGATGCTTGCCAACTAATATTAGGGTATGCACTGCTTAGCTCATGATATAAATCGGTATTAGCACCTTGTAAGGTGCCGTCACGGCTAATGTCGGTGACTAAGGCATGTTGCAATCCAACCGTTTGATATTCAGCGACTAATGACTCTAACGATTTACCACCGCCAGTTTGCCATCCCGACACAGCAACGATTTTTTCGCCAGCATCGTTAATATTGACATCCAACGCTAAGCAAATTGCATCACTGCCATATTTAATAAACCAACTTTTTACCAGCTCAGGCTCTTTTACTGCTAAAGACCCAATCACTAGGCGTTTTACGCCCAATGCTAGCAGCTCTTTTACTTGCTCTTCGCTACGAATGCCACCACCCACTTGAATATCAGTGCTTAATCCTGCCACTAACTCACCAATTAAGCTTATCTGGCGTTTAGCTGGATCTTTGGCCCCTGTAAGGTCTACGATATGCAGTAATTTAGCACCTTGCGCTTGATATGACTGCAGTTGGGCGAGGGGGCTTAAATCGAATGTGGTTTTTTGTTGATAATCGCCCTGGTATAAACGCACCACTTGACCATCAATTAAATCAATTGCTGGAATGATCATTGTGCTTTCCCCATATTTAAAAAGTTTTGTAAAATTTTAGCGCCTACAGCAGCGCTTTTTTCAGGATGGAACTGCACCCCAAAAAAGTTATCTTTACCAATAGCTGCGCTGAAGTTTTCACCATAGGTACAACTTGCTAAGGTGTATTCGCTAATCGGCGCACGATAGCCATGAACAAAGTACACATAGCTCCCATCTTCAATTCCTTCAAATAAAGGATGGTCGGTCACACTTATTTGGTTCCAGCCCATGTGAGGAAGAGGCAACCCTTTACTGTCTAAATCACCAATGTCAGTAGGGACTAAGCCTAAGCAATTTATGGCTTTGTTATCACGGCCGCCATGCTCATTTGACACAGACGCCAGCATTTGCATCCCAAGGCACACACCCATTACGGGTTGGGTTAAACTGCTTATTAAGGTGACTAAGCCCTTTTGTTGTAACCCAGCCATTGCAGCGCCTGCTGTTCCTACACCTGGCAGAACAACTCTAGTGGCGCTGCGGATAACATCAAAATCATCAGTGACTTTGATGTTGGCATTAAGACGTTCAAAGGCAAAGCGCACCGAGTTTAAATTGGCACAGCCTGTATCAATAATGACGGTAATATCATCATTGTCGTTTATTGAAGAAACCGCTAAATCTGTCACGTTAACTCCTTACAACACGCCTTTACTGGAAGGTAAAATGTCACCTTCTACTTTCACTGCTTGACGCAGTGTACGGCCTAATACTTTAAATAGGGCTTCTACTTTATGATGGTCGTTGTCGCCTTGTGAGCTAATGTGTAAGGTGCAACGTAGTCCATCTGCAAATGAGCGGAAAAAGTGTGGCACCATTTCAGTCGCCATTTCGCCAACCATCTCACGCTCAAAATCGGCGTTGAATTTGATAAATGGACGTCCAGAAATATCCATCAGGCATTCACCATTGGCTTCATCCATTGGCAAACTAAAACCAAAACGTGCAATGCCTCGTTTGTCTCCTAAAGCTTGTCTAATCGCATCGCCAATCGCTAATGCGGTATCTTCGACACTGTGATGATCATCAATTTCAAGGTCACCATCAACATGCACGTCCATTTTAAAGTTGCCGTGGGTTTGAATTTGGTCAAGCATGTGATCAAAAAAACCAATACCTGTTTCAATCTTCCCTTTAGATTGATTATCTAAATCAATGGTGACTTTAATGTCAGTTTCTTTAGTGGTGCGAACAACAGTTGCTTGACGACCTTTACTTAATAACGCCTCACAAATGCTATCCCAATTTAGGTTTTGACGATCATATTGAAAGCTTTTAATGCCCATAGCATTCGCCAGTTCAACATCGGTAATGCGATCGCCAATCACTGCAGATTCAGTAAAATCGACTCTACCTTCAGTTAAATAGCGTTTGACTAAGCCAAGTTTAGGTTTGCGACAGCTACAGTTTTCATCGTTAAAATGCGGACAAATCACTACATCGTCAAACGTAACCCCTTGGCTTTCAAAAATTTGCATCATCATGTTATGCGGGGCATCAAAGTCATCTTTTGGGAATGACGGCGTACCTAAACCATCTTGATTACTCACCATTACCAGTCTAAAACCGGCTTTTTGCAGTTTTAATAAAGCGGGGATCACCTGTGGTTCAAATACTAGCTTGGCTAGACTGTCGAGTTGTTTATCAATTGCAGGCTCTTCGACTAATGTGCCATCGCGGTCGATAAAGAGAATTTTCTGTTTCATGCTGCCAACCTTAAAATATGTAGGAATAGTATTACTTAGCTCAACTCGGGTTATAGAGATTAATAAACGTGATTTAAAATACTTACATTCAACGCAGTTCGCGGTTCAAATCGTTGTTTTAACTGCACTTATTATCCCGAGCTAAGGTTACTTAGTTGCTGCTTAATAGCACTTCAACTAATTTGTCTGTTTGGGCGATAGAGGCAAAACTAAACCGTATCGCATTGGCTAATCTTGGATCTTTATAGGCTCTGGCTACAATGCCATTATTGGCTAATAACGTGGCTATTTTACTGACATCTTCAAACTGAGCTAACACGAAATTACCATTTGCCTTAAGAACATTCGCCCCTATTTGAATTAATACCTGACTGAGTCGTTCACCTTGTTGATTAAGACTAGCCACTTGTTGCTGCATCAACGCTATGCCGTCTGAACTCAGAGCCTGTGTTGCTAACACTGAAACTGGCAAGGGGACAGGGTAAGGCGCAATCACCAGCATCACTAAATCAATAATGGCTTGATTAGCTAACATAAAACCACATCTAGCGCCTGCTAATGCAAATGCCTTAGATAAAGTTCGCAAAACCACAAGGTTAGGGTACTTTTCAAGTAAATCAGCAACCGAATATTCAGGGCGAAATTCAATATAGGCTTCATCAATGACCACAATTGCTTGCGGGGCACTGATAATGGCTTGTTCAATATCGGCTTTGCTAATGACGGTTCCTGTTGGATTATTGGGGTTACAAATAAACACCAATTTGGCACCACCAATTTGTGTTGGCCAGCTTTCAGGTAATTGGTAATCGCCTGTTAAACTTAACGCCGTTACTTCCACATTGAAGGTTGCCGCGCTGATGGCATACATCCCATAAGTCGGGCCAAAAATGGCAATGCTGTCTTTACCTGGCACACAAAACGTGCGAATAAGTAACTCAATGGCCTCGTCCGCACCACGACTTGCAATCAATTGTTGGGTATTTACGCCAGCGTATGCTGCATAAGCTTCTATTAATTCAGGAGGTTGACATTCAGGGTAACGATTTAGCTTGTCAATATCACTATTATTAAACGGAGATTCATTGGCATTAATCCAAATATCACCACGACCACCGATACGTCGTGCACTTTGATAAGGTGTTAATTCAAGTAACTCAGGTCTTGCGAGTTGTTTGGCATCGAATGTATTCATAGTTATTACCGTTACTGTGCCAGGCTAGCTAAGCGAATAGCCACCGCATTTTTGTGTGCATCTAAAAGCTCGTTTTCCGCCAATGTCATCACCGCTTGACCAAGATTTTGTAACCCCTCGGCACTCAGTTCTTGCACGGTAAAACGGCGGCTGAAATCGGCTAAAGACAAACTTGAAACCGCACGGCTATAACCATAGGTTGGTAACACATGATTAGTGCCGCTAGCATAATCGCCCACAGATTCAGGTGTATAAGCCCCTAAAAACACTGAGCCCGCAGCTCGAATGGAATTAAGTAGGTCACGGGGATAGTCTGTTTGCACAATTAAATGCTCAGGTCCATATTGGTTTGATACCTTTACAGCTTGTGCTAAATCGCTAACCACCACAGTGCGGCTACATTTTAAAGCCTGGTTAGCAATATCCTGCCTTGGCAACACAGCAAGTTGAATAGACAGTTGCAGATTCACCGCTTGTGCCTGATCAGCGCTATCTGTCACTAACATAACTTGTGAATCCACACCATGTTCCGCTTGCGAGAGTAAATCCGCAGCGATAAAAGCTGGGTTAGCGTTGGCATCGGCAATGACTAACACTTCAGAAGGGCCTGCTGGCATATCAATGGTAACACTCACGCGATTATCCTGTGAGACCAAACGCTTGGCTTCGGTCACGTAACGATTACCTGGACCAAATATTTTATCCACTTTTGGGATAGACTCTGTACCAAATGCCAAAGCTGCAATGGCTTGTGCACCGCCAACTTGATAGATGTCAGTAATACCACACACTTTTGCTGCGTATATGATTGCATCGTTGATAGGTGGCGGGCTAACTAATATACGCTTATCGCAACCTGCAATTCTAGCTGGTAAAGCCAACATCATTACGGTTGAAATTAACGGTGCTGTTCCGCCGGGAATATATAATCCGACTTTTTCAATTGCCTCTGAGCGTAACTCGCATCGCACGCCTGGCTGCGTTTCAATATCGATAGGCTTAAATGCTTGAGCATTATGAAAGGTCTCGATATTGGCCGTCGCTTGAGCAATCGCTTGCTTCACTTTGCTTGAGACTCGCGCGCATGCCAAGTCAATTTCTTCGGCAGATAAAGCTAAATCATCAACTAATATGCCATCAAACTGCTGATTAAACTTGGTAATGGCGGCATCACCGTCTAATACAACTTGTTCAATAATACTTCTTACCTTTTGCTCAACGCTGTTGTCGCCAATTAAAGGTGAGCGTTGTAAAGCTGCAACCTGCTCAGAAGCGTTTAAGCTTTCCCAATCAAGAATCTGCATGGGTGCACCCGGCTGCGATGTTTGAGTCATAGGCATCGAGATTACCCCATCATTTTTTCAATTGGCATCACTAATATCGATGTGGCACCTAAAGCGGTTAATTGCTCCATCGTGTCCCAGAATAAATCTTCTGAGCTAACCGCGTGAATCGCCACACGATTAGTATCATCATTTAGCGGTAAAACCGTTGGGTTTTCGGCGCCAGGAAGAAGTGCTACGATTTGGTCAAGGGTCTCAGTTGGGGCGTGTAATAGAATGTACTTACTTTCACGGGCGCGTATCACGCCATTAACGCGAGATAGAATTTTATCGATTAAAGCTTGTTTTGATGGTGTTTGTGGCTGGTTAGATTGAATAATACAAGCCATAGAGCGGTAAATCACTTCTGTTTCATATAAGCCATTTGCTTCAAGGGTTGCTCCCGTTGACACTAAATCACAGATACCGTCAGCAAGGCCTGCGCGAGGGGCAACTTCAACCGAACCCTTAAGCATACAATCACGGTAATTAATGCCTTTTTCTTGCATGAATCGACGAAGAATGTTTGGATAAGAAGTGGCGATGCGAAGTCCTTCTAACGATTGCGCATCTTGGTAGCTAAATTCATTCGGTACCGCTAAAGATAAACGGCATGCACCAAAATCAAGCTCCCGCAACTTGGTACAATCAGCGGGTTTATTGACGAGTTGGCGCTCTAGTTGTTCTTCTTCTAGAACATTCTCACCAATGATCCCTAAGTCAACAACACCATCCATCACTAATCCTGGAATATCATCATCACGCACTCTTAATAAATCGATTGGCATATTATCGGCGTGGGCGATAAGGCGTTGCTCGTTAACAGTGAATTTTACACCACAGCTTTTTAACAGTTGCTGCGACTCTTTTGATAAACGACCAGACTTTTGAATGGCGATTCTTAAACGGTTTGATTCAGTCATTAGTAAACACCTATAAGTAAAATTAAAATTTAAAAACAATTAGTTAAAATAAAAGCGTTAAAATTAGAAAACAAAAAACCCCTGAAATTCCTTCCAGGGGTTTGTGATAGTTTCACCGCCGGAAGGGAAATAGACCCTCGGCAGTAAGCATCCGAAGGCTACCGCATATGGTGGTGATGATGAATAGTAGTCAGTTGGATGTTCATGTTTTGTTTCTCTTGGTTAAAACAGCAATAAGCTATTTTATAAAATTCATATTAAGTTCAGCGATAAATACAGGTGAACTTCTTGTGCTTTAAAACTTAACCGTTAATGATTTTGTTTGCAATAGCGGATAAAGCAATTTTGTCACTTTTTTACCAAATATTATGCAATATGATATAAAAATAACCTGAAATATGAAAATTCAGTCCATAACACATTGTAGATATTATGGCGGGTGAGCTTTTATCATTAAGGTTAATCCTAAAAGCAGTTAATCAGAAGGGGTGTTATATTTGAAAAGTATTTATATCAATGTGATATAACCATTTGAATTGGTATATTGAGTATTACAAAAATATTGTTTTATAACGTATGCAGCCGTCAGTAAAAGCGAATAAAACTCTTTTTAAGGAAATTTAATGAAAGTAGTCATTCCTGTCGCCGGGCTCGGAACCCGTATGTTGCCAGCAACTAAGGCTATACCTAAAGAGATGTTACCTTTAGTGGATAAGCCATTAATTCAGTATATTGTTGATGAATGTGTGAGCGCAGGAGTGACCGAAATTGTGTTGGTTACTCATGCGAGTAAAAATGCTATCGAAAACCATTTCGATAAATCCTATGAGCTGGAATCGACTCTGGAGAAACGCGTTAAGCGCCAGTTGTTGCACGAAGTACAATCCATTTGCCCAAAAAATGTGACGATTATGCACGTCCGTCAAGGTGAGGCCAAAGGCTTAGGTCATGCAGTATTGTGTGCTAAGCCATGTATAGGCGATGAGCCCTTTGCGGTGGTGTTGCCTGACGTTATTTTGGACAGTTATTCTGCGGATCAACGTACTGAAAACTTAGCTTCGATGATCGCAAGATTTAAACAAACTAAAGCGAGTCAGATTATGGTTGCACCTGTTCCTGAAAAGGATGTGCACAAGTACGGTATTGCTGATTGTAATGGTGAGAAAATTATACCTGGACATTCGGCTAAAATAGCCAGAATGGTTGAGAAACCAAATCAATCAGAAGCACCCTCTAATCTGGCTGTTATTGGGCGTTATGTACTATCAGAAAAAATCTGGGCTTTACTTGCTAAAACGCCACCAGGTGCCGGTGATGAAATTCAGCTAACAGATGCAATTGATATGTTAATTGCTTCAGATTTGGTTGAAGCGTTTAATATGACGGGCAAGTCACACGATTGTGGAGACAAATTAGGTTATATGAAAGCATTTGTTGAGTATGGCCTGCATGATCCTAAATTGGGTGATGTGTTTAAAAAAGAACTCTCTCAATTGCTTGAGGAGTACTAAAAGTTTTCTGTTTAATAGGGAAATTGAGTCTGCATTTAAGTGTAGAGGTTATTGCGTTAATAAAAAGTCTAGGCCGCTATGCCTCAACAACTTGGTCTTTTTAGTTTAAATTTGACAAGTTGCACAGCAAATCGCCATTTAAGCATTTCAGGTTAATTTTTGCTTGCATGCTGTGGTTATCACACTTACTATAGCGACCGCTTTGTTAGGAAAGCATTATCAGT